>JAGOUJ010000058.1 GCA_018061325.1 Gammaproteobacteria bacterium | reverse complement strand
ATCGGGGTTTAACTGTTTTCTAGGGGTTGTATTTTGCATAAATACTCCTGGTTTTTTTAGAACTCAGGGCCAGCTTAAGCGGGGTTTAGATCTTCTGGATAGATGGGATTATTGAGGGCATACGAACATTCCGTTGAAATGGTACCCATCATTTATACCCCGGTTGTGGGAGAAGCTGTCAGACTCTTTCATCGGGAATTTCGTCAACCCCGTGGCCTTTATATAGCGTATCCTGATCAAGACAAGATCGATAGTATTCTTGAAAACCGAACACATCCAAATATTCGTGTTGCGGTTGTTACCGATGGAGAACGTGTTTTGGGTATTGGCGATCAAGGGGCGGGTGCTATTCACATCCCTATCGCTAAGCTTGCCCTTTATAGTTTGGGGGGGATCAATCCCTATCATACCTTACCCATTATTTTAGATGTTGGAACCAATAATGAAACCTTGTTAAACGATCCTTTTTATTTGGGATGGCGGCATCCCAGAATTCAGGGGAAAGACTATGATCGTTTTATTGAAAAATTTGTCGGTGCTTTTAAACAAAAGATTCCGGATGCTTTTTTACACTGGGAAGATTTCGGACGCGACAATGCCCGTAGAATTTTAGAACAATACAAAAATAAACTTTGTACCTTCAATGGGGATCTGCAAGGTACTTCTGTAGTGGCAATGGCCGCCTTATTAACCGCCATGCAACGGATAGAGGCTAAGCTTTGTGATCAACGTGTGGTTATTTTAGGGGCGGGTACCGCAGGGGTCGGTATTGCCGATCGTATTAAAGATGGCATGATACGAGAGGGCAGTACTGCGCATGCGGCTGAACAAAAGATTTGGTTGGTGGATCGCCAGGGGCTTTTAACCGATCAAAGTAGCGATATTCAGCCCTTTCATAAACCTTATCTTAAGACCGGCAGTCCTAAACAATCGTTTAAATCCGTGATGCACAGCATAAAACCCAGTGTTTTAATAGGCTGCTCAACCTTAGGCGGGGCCTTTACTGAATCAATCGTTCGTGGTATGGCCGCCGAGCATGCACGGCCTATTATTTTTCCTTTATCCAATCCTACAGAACAATCAGAAGCGAAGCCCTCTGATTTATTAGCATGGACACAAGGGCATGCACTGATTGCCACTGGAAGCCCTTTTCCAGGGTCTACACCTTTGATTGCACAATGCAACAATTTTTTTGCTTTCCCTGGTATTGGTTTAGGAGTGATTGCTGCAAAAGCAGGATATTTAAGCGATAATATGCTATGGACAGCGTGTGAAGCCCTCAGTCGCTTATCTCCCCTGGGAGCCTATGATTCCTTATTACCCCCTTTGAAGGCTTTGCGTGAAGTGGCGTATCAGATGGCAATTGCCGTTGGAAAAACGGCACAGCAAGAAGGGCTATCAGACTTAGAGGCGGGGATTTCGCTTGAAGAAGCGGTGAAAGCTACTTTTTGGGAACCGCACTATCGACCCATTAGACCTAGAAAAAACGGTTCTTAAGATCGTTCTTTGGTCGGTTTAAAGAAAGAGAATTTACTCTTAGAGATCATTCTGGCGGCTTCAGCAATTTCTCGGGCCTCAATCAGTTCTCGTTGTATTTTTTTCAAATCACTAATATCAACGGAATTACCGATGACTCCAATAATCGATTCCTCCTCATCGCGCAGAGGCATTTTAACCGATCGATTCGTCGATCCCTGAACATTTTCTTCAAAAATAATGGTTTCGCCTGTTTCCATCACTTTGCGATCATTTTCTCGCAGGGCTTGCGCACAGTGTGGCCACAGTTCTTCATCGGTTTTACCAATTACAGCCATTTTTGAATCGAAATGGTAAAAATGAACCATAAAGAGATTGCAACCCAAATAGACACCTTCTTTATTTTTCCAATAGAGGTGTCCTGGGGCGATATCAATAATTCTCTCAAAATAAGAGCGCATCGCTTCATTTTCTTTTTTGAGCTTTAACAGTTTCATTTTCCAAGCAAGATAGTCTGGATCCAATTCAATCGAGGGATCCAATTCTAAGATTTTTTTCATGTCTTTATTTCCTTATCTAGACATAAAACCAATAACGCTATCTAGCATACTAGGATATCAAAATGATGCGGTTTAAGATAGTCGTTTAGAGCATTTTTTTTATAGATTCTCGCGTACACGCTTCAAAAGCTATTTTAGGGGAATAATGCGGCTGCAACCTGTTTGCCCTCAGCAATAAGTACACGGTAGGTCCTACAAGCTGCAGCGCTGTTCATAACCTCGAAAGCAATCCCATGGGCTATGAATCCTTCAAAAATATGCAAAGGCGGCCATTGGGTCTTCAGACCGGTGCCTAGCAAAACAATCTGGGGTGACAACGCGATTAAGGCCTCAAAATGCTGTGCAGACAATGCCTCAAAAGAGGGTATATGCCAAGGGGCTATTAAGTGGTGCGCTAAAACAATAACAGGGCAATCATAAGTTGTATCATGAATGCGAATGCGACCGGGCTGATAACTTTTGATCACATAGTGTGCGCTGTCTGGATCACGTATTAATTCCATGGGAATAGTATCCTCTAAGCGGGGCTCTGATGCTATAGTAAGCGTTTTTAAGGTAGGAACAATGCTGGCAGATATTAATGAGTTACCTATCCCAGTTATAAAAACAAAAATACGTGATCCCTTGGTTGAAGCACAGGCCCTCGCGGAGGGCTTAGATCCTATTATTGCTAAAATTGTTTCCGCCCGTGCTTTGGCTAAGCAGACTTCGATTAGGGCAGCGCTTACACCCACGCTTAGACAATTGTCCTCACCCATGGCCATGGCCGATATGCAAAAGGCTTCCGAACGTATCGCGCAGGCCATTATCGAAAAACAAACCATTGGGATCGAAACAGATCATGATTGTGATGGTCAAAGTGCCCATGCCGTTTTATATGATAATTTGTTGAATATTTTTGGGCATCCACCCGAAAAAATACAATCCTATATTGGACATCGCTTGACAGAGGGTTATGGGCTATCACAATCAGTAGCCAATCGTATTATGGCTTCCACACCCATGCCACAGTTACTCATTACCGCCGATAACGGTTCTTCGGATGAACCCAGAATTAAACAATTAAAAGCCCTTGGGATGGATGTGATTGTGAGCGATCATCATGCCATTCCCAAAGAAGGCATTCCGATAAGTGCCTACGCTTGTTTAAACCCCACCCGTATCGATTGTGCCTATGGCGATCCCTATATTGCGGGTTGTATGGTCGCTTGGTTATTAATGGCAGCTACCCGACAGCGTTTAATACAATTAGAATATCTTCCAGTCACCACGCCCACTTTAAGTCATTCATTGGACTTTGTAGCGGTCGGTACCGTGGCTGATTGTGTCAGTATTGCACGCAGTATTAATAACCGTATTGTGGTCTCTTATGGATTACCTTTGATTGAGCAGGGCAGACGTGCTTGTTGGCGTGCCATCAAAAGTCGCTATCCCAAACCGCTCACAGCCGAAGATCTAGGCTTTAAAGTGGCACCGCTTCTTAATAGCGATGGACGTTTGTCCGATGCCTTAAGTTCGGTGGCCTTTTTAGTGATGAATGATGATTCTGATGCGATGCAAAGTCTATTGGCTTTAGAAGATCAAAATGCACAGCGCAAAAAAATCCAACAAACGATTATCGATGGGGGGCTTATCGAAGCCAAAAAACAAGTTCGTGCACAGCGAAAAAGTTTGTGTATTTATCTGGAAGACGGGCATACCGGTGTGCATGGGATTGCGGCCAGTCGTCTGAAAGATTTATTTGGTAGACCTACTGTTTTTTTAGCACCTACACAGAGCGATCCCGATCGTGTCAGTGGTTCAGTACGTGGGATTGATGGCTTTCATGTACGGGAAGCGCTGCAAGCAGTTGCCGATCGGCATCCTACATTGCTGAAAGCCTTTGGTGGGCATCGGGCTGCGGGTGGTTTAAGTTTCGATAGGGATCAGCTCGCTTTGTTTGCCGAGGCTTTTGAAGAGGTTTGCGGTACACAGCTTAGCGCTTCCGATCTGGGGCCTGTACTCTGGACCGATGGTTTGCTGGAAGCACAGGATCTGAATCTAGCCTTTTTGGATGGATTAAACGTTTTGGAACCCTTTGGGCGGGAGTTTGATTCGCCTGTTTTTGAACTCTATGCAGAACTCAAAACGATTCGACCGATAGGGGATGGTACGCATGCACGCCTGAGCCTCGTATCGGACAATAGACTATTCAATGGTATTTGGTTTAAGTGCAAAAATGCCAAGGATGATCCCTTACCTGTAGCCGTTGGCCAATCCTATCGCGTGGTTTTTGTGCTTAAAGCCAATAATTATCAAAATAAGCGTACCTTGGATATCCAGGTGCTCCATATGGCGCTAGAGACTACTCCGTTAACCCAAACTTAGCGTATAATGCCCCTGTTTGGAGAGGTGGCTGAGCGGTTTAAAGCGGCGGTCTTGAAAACCGTTGAGGGTTTACCCCCTCCCAGGGTTCGAATCCCTGCCTCTCCGCCAGCCTTCGTGCTGCGCACTTAGGTTGTTGTTTATCAGAGAGCATGTGCGTCTTCCAAAAGGCTCTATTAAGTCATATGAAAGTCGAATAGCTTTATTGATACTGAAGCGACAGAGGCATCTTATCAGCGTAGACATGCGGAATTGTTCGAGCTTTGTGCAGAGCTTCAGATCAAGGACCGGCTGATTGATAAGATTAAGGCACAGTTTGGGCCTGGCTGCTTTTTTATCGAGTCTATGCTCAAGTAGGTGCCTTCGTCGGTTGATGTTCCGAGTTAAATGCCTTAGAATGCTAACTAGTATTGATGAAAAAAAGGGGGATTAAATGTCCAAATATTTAGATCCGCGATCTGATCTGGTCTTTGTGCGACGTGAAGTCGCTTGTTGAATTGTTTAGCGGTATGAGCCGACTAAACCGACTGTTTTGCCAGTCGTGCCCTACCGAGTTACAGCGTAACAGTAATGAGATGTTGTAAAGC
>JAGOUJ010000025.1 GCA_018061325.1 Gammaproteobacteria bacterium | reverse complement strand
CTTTTAGCCTTTTAGCCTTTTAGCCTCCAAACCATCACGTGTAATCATGGACTACGCGCTTGTTCTTGGGTGAGGGAATTATTATTGCTTGTGAACTTTGCGATTCTATAGCTGAAGATGTATATTTATAATATATATAAGTTTAGCTATAATTTGTTTTTATAGCTAAACTTATATATACTTAACAATTAAGAATCCTTACATCAAGAGATATGCTATGGGACAATTAGTCTATTCGCCCAAGTCGCTTGGCAATGTGATTAGGCGAGTTCGAAAAGCCAAAAAACTAAGCCAGTCACAAACTGGGAGTCCTTTTAAACTGGAGCAAAGCACGCTTTCTCATATTGAGCAGGGCGTGTCTGGTACAAGGATTGAAACGGTATTTCGCGTCTTAGCTGCCCTTGACTTAGAAATGGTGATCCGATCCAAAAAAGAGAACGATCCTAAAATACAAGAGGCTTGGTAATGGCACGAAGAAAGTCCTTTCAAGATCTCTACGTTTATATGAATGGGATCCTTGTTGGAAAATTGATGCGAGAGTCTACGGGCAATCTCGTTTTTAGCTATGATCACGATTGGTTGGATTTGAAAAACACACGTCCCATTAGTTTATCCATGCCTTTAACAGAAAGACCCTATAAGGGTTCTTTGGTGGATGCTTATTTTGATAATCTTTTACCCGATAGCGAAGTGATTCGAAAACGTATTCAAACACGTTTTAATATTGCATCCAATCATTGTTTTGATTTGCTTTCATGGATTGGTGCCGATTGTATTGGTGCAATACAGCTTTTAACACAAGATAAAGTAAGCAATATCCAAACAGTACAGGCAAAGCCTATTAAAAATGCTGATATTGCAAAGCTGCTTAAAAATTATCAAACAGCGCCTTTGGGTATGGATCGCACACTCGATTTTCGTATTTCTATGGCAGGAGCTCAGGAAAAAACGGCTTTATTGTGGTATCAGAAACAATGGTGTTTACCCCAAGGTTCAACACCGACCAGCCATATTATTAAATTACCGATAGGCCAAATAAAACACGCAGGGATTGATTTATCAGAAAGCGTTGAAAATGAGTGGCTCTGCCTTAAAATTTTAGCGGCCTATGATTTGCCGGTTAACGAGGCAAGTATAGAATGCTTCGAAGATGTTAAAACATTGGTTGTTGAACGATTTGACAGGTGTTGGTCCAAGGGTGATCAATGGCTGATGCGATTGCCACAAGAAGACTTTTGCCAAGCATTGGGGGTTTCTTCCGTATTAAAGTATGAATCGGATGGCGGCCCAGGTATACAATCGATCATGGATATGTTGCTTGGTTCTAAAGAAGCTTTACATGATCGTAAAAAATTTATGAAATCAGTGTTTTTATTTTGGGTTTTGGGTGCCATAGATGGTCATGCGAAAAATTTCAGCCTCTCGATAGAAGCAGAGGGTCGCTATCGATTAACCCCTTTATATGATGTGCTCTCGGCCTATCCTCTTTTGGTCAAGCGGCAATTAGAATCGCAAAATTTAAAAATGGCTATGTCTTTAAAAAGCAAGAGCAGACATTATTTGTGGGAAAAAATACATTTGCGCCATTGGTTAATGATGGCTTCTCATTGTCAATTTTCAAGCGCTGAGATGCAGGTCATCATGGATGATGTTTTTGATAATATGGAAACGGTTATTCATCAAGTTACAGCCTTATTGCCTAAAGATTTTCCTCAAGTCATCAGCGATGCTATTTTTGCCGGTATGCGTCGGGTCAAAGGTTGATGCCGGAGATTTGCCTATTTGGGTGCTGCTTAGTTGTGCTCTATTCTGCATATGTAGTGATCTCCGTGGCAAAAAAGTGTTAAAAAACAACGTCAAATCAATGGTTTTTAAAATAACTTCTGACTCTGTTTACCTAGGTTCGAATCCTAGTCCCCCAGCCAATCAAAAAGCCTTAAAAATGGACCTTCTCTTTTTGCGGGAGAAGGCTGTAATGCTGTAAAACAACCTTTGTGTTTAGCAATCATTTTCTTATGCAAAATAGCATTGTTATTTAAGGTTGTCTTGAAAAAATTGAGCCACATTTTTTTCCTTCCATGGCTGAAAAAAAGAAAATTTATTGTTGGCTAAGATTTTGGCAGCCTCAGCGATTTCTTGGGTTTCTTTAAGGTACCTTTCTATTTCTTTTAAGTGATGAATATCTAAAGAATTTCCAATAATACCGATGATCTCGCCGTTTTCATTTTGCATGGGCCTTTTAACCGAAAGATTGGTTCTCCCATTTATTTTTTCTTCAAAAGTCATGACCTGACCTGTTTTCATGACTTGTTGGTCATTTTGTTCGAGTACTTTTGCATATTGCGGCCAAAGATCACTATCTTTTTTGCCAATGATGTCTGCTTTAGACTTCGAATGAAAAAGATTCGCGACAAGCTGATTACATCCCAGATAAACCCCCTCTTTATCTTTCCAATAGAATTCCCCGGGGGCAGAATCAAGTATTTTTTCAAAATGACATTCCATCTGCTGTTTTTCTTTTTTTAAGGTGGTTTCTATGGTCTTTTGATGTCTGAGATCTAATGAAATGCCAAATAAGCCAACGACTTGACCTTCTTGATTCCGTTGTGGAATTTTGTGTGATAAGACGATGATTTGAGAACCATCCTCTAAGATAGCAGGCTCCTCTAGCATTGCCGGTACACCACTTTCCATGACCGCTAGATTATTTTTATCGTAAATAGAAGCGATTTCAGGATAAAGGCTAACGATTTCTGCACGCGAAGACAATCCTAAAGCGCGTGCCAGGTAATCGTTACATCCTAAATATTGATTGCTGCGGTCAAGCCAGTAAAAGTGACCCGGTGTGGTACTCAGTAATTGATCCAAGTGAACGCAATTTTGCATACCCTAATCCTCCTTGGATCAATTCTTCTATAGAAGATAGTATCAAATTAAATATGAATAAACCATAGAAGTCATAGTGCCATTTTCTTTGTGAATATAGCTTGGCTTTTCACCGATCAATGAGACCTCCATTCAATTCATGAGAAAATTTTAACAAAGGCAGTTATTGAACTTCAAACTCGTTGGTTGATGCTCTATGCGAAAATAAGTTAGACTCCCGAAAGCTTAGAGATACACGCCGTGTTTAAGGAGAATGCTTGCATGAGTGCCGAAGAAATAGACACGGAACGTCGTCGTTTTCTGGTGAGTGCTGCTTCCTTAATAGGGGGTGTGGGTGCTGCCTGTGCGGCCTTTCCCTTTCTTGCTTCTTTTGCCCCTAGTATTCGTGCACGCGCCTTGGGTGCACCGGTTGAAGTCGATATTACAAAGATTGAACCTGGGCAGAAAATCACCGTTTCATGGCGAGGGCAGCCTGTTTTTATTGTACGACGAACCCCACAATCTCTGGCCGATCTGCAAGCGCTGGCACCCAAGCTGCGTGATCCGCTCTCTAAAGAATCGGTACAACCGGCCTATGCCGCTAATCTTGATCGCTCTATCAAACCAGAAATCCTGGTGCTGATTGGGATCTGCACGCATCTAGGGTGTGTCCCGCTTTACAAGCCTACCCCCGGTACCGTCGAAGCAGGGTGGGAAGGTGGATTTTTTTGTCCTTGTCATGGTTCCAAATATGATATGTCAGGTCGTGTCTATAAGGGTGTGCCCGCACCGCTTAATCTAGCAGTCCCCCCTTATCAATATCTAAAAGACACGTTATTACTGATTGGCGATGATAGCAAAGCGAGTGTTCATACATGAATATCGCTTCAAAAATCTTCGAACTAAGGCGTTGGGTCGATGCGCGTTTTCCCCTTACACAATTATGGAATGAACATCTAGCACATTATTACGCCCCCAAGAATTTTAATTTTTGGTATTATTTTGGAGCCTTAGCACTGTTTATTTTAGCCAATCAATTAATCAGTGGTCTTTTCTTAACGATGAATTATACCCCTACGGCCGAGGGGGCCTTTGATTCCATCGAATATATTATGCGAGAGGTTCCTTGGGGCTGGTTATTACGCTATCTGCATGCTGTGGGGGCTTCATTTTTCTTTATTGTAGTGTATTTACATATGTTTAGAGCCTTGCTTTATGGGTCCTATAAAGCGCCTAGAGAATTGGTTTGGATCTTGGGGATGTTTATTTTCCTCTGTTTAATGGCGGAAGCTTTTTTCGGCTATTTATTACCTTGGGGTAATATGTCTTTTTGGGGTGCTCAGGTAATTACCTCTTTATTTGGGGCGATTCCCTATGTAGGGGATGCACTGATGGAATGGATCCGAGGCGATTACAATGTGAGCGGTGTTACGCTGAATCGTTTTTTTGCCTTGCATGTGGTGGCAGTTCCCTTGGTTTTTATAGGGCTAGTTGTTTTTCATATTATGGCGCTTCACACGGTGGGATCCAATAATCCCGATGGCATTGAGATTAAAAAACACTCGGATGCTAAGGGGATCCCTTTAGATGGTATTCCTTTTCACCCTTATTACACCGTGAAAGATGTGATGGGTCTTAGTTTTTTTCTACTTATTTTTTGTGCGGTCATTTTCTTCATCCCTGATATGGGCGGTTATTTTTTAGAAGCCGCTAATTTTGAACCTGCCGATCCCCTTAAAACCCCCACCCATATTGCACCGGTATGGTATATGACACCCTACTATGCCATTTTAAGGGCTATACCGCATAAACTCTCTGGTGTGATCGCGATGGGTGCTTCGATTATTGTATGGTTTTTCTTGCCCTGGCTCGACAGAAGCCCTGTAAAATCGATTCGTTATAGAGGCGGACTGTATAAAAGCGCTTTAGCGCTCTTTGTGTGCAGTTTTTTAGGACTGGGGTATTTAGGATCGCATGCACCAACGCCGGTGTTGGTCGTGTGGGCGCAGGTACTAAGCGTGGTTTATTTTTCATTTTTTCTATTGATGCCACTTTATAGCTCTTTGGATAAGGTAAAACCCGTGGGCGATCGTTTAAGTGATTTATGAATAAACTTTTTTTTAAGTTTTCCTTCTCCCGCTTGGCGGGACGCGTGCGGTCGGCTCTGCCGACAAAAGGTGGCCTGAAGGGCCGGATGAGGCTCAAGCGAGGGCTAAGGGTTGCCCTACTATTGCTCGCAGGACTCTTAACAAGTCCTGTGGTTTTTTGCGAAGAACAAGACATCCCACTCCAGAAGGCTCGGATTGATTTAACAGACTTACCTGCTCTACAGCGTGGCGCTCAGTTATTTATGAACTATTGTTCAGGCTGTCATAGTGTAAAATATGTGCGTTATCAGACCATGGCCGAGGATTTAGGTATGGTAAACAGTGCAGGACAGCTTTTAAGCGAAGCCATCAAGCGTAATCTCATGTTTGTCGGGGACCAATTACAGGATCCGATTAAAAGTGCCATGCCAGCGGCCTCTGGGGCTGCTTGGTTTGGGGTGGCGCCTCCCGATTTATCCCTGGTTGCACGTTCACGGGGTGCGGATTGGCTCTATACCTATCTGAAATCCTTTTATGCCGATCCTAAAAGGCCTTGGGGTGTCAATAATCGGGTTTTTCTCGATGTTGCTATGCCCGATGTCTTAAGCGGACTTAAAAGTCGGTTATTAGCACAAGAGAACGGTGCAGCGCTGTATGATAGGGCCGTTCTAGATATTGTTCATTTTTTAGCTTATGCTGCGGAGCCTATGCAAGTGAAAAGGCGTACCCTTGGGATCTGGGTATTATTATTTTTAGGGATTTTTTGTGTATTCGCTGTATTATTAAAACGCGAGTATTGGAAAGATATTCATTAGAGGAAAGATCTTGATGACATCCACGCGTCCCTATTTAATTCGAGCCTTTTATGATTGGATCGTCGATAATCAGTGCACCCCCCATGTGGTGGTGAATGCTAGTTTTGAAGGGGTTGAAGTGCCCCAGGAATATGTACAAAATGGCCAGATTGTTCTGAATATCGCTTTTTCAGCGGCCCATGGTTTAAAACTGGGAGAGGAAGCAATAGAATTTCAGGCGCGTTTTGGGGGCAGGGTACGTCAAGTCTATGCGCCTCATGCGGCAGTCCTTGCCATCTATGCCAGAGAAAATGGTCGGGGCATGGTTTTTGCTGAAGACGAGGAACTACCGCTAAGCTCACCACCGACGCCGGTGAATACCACAGAGCTTCCACCATTGGTAGGCACAGGAAAAAACAATAAGCTATCCAAGCGTCCTTCGCACCTAACGCTCGTGAAGTCCCAGGATGAATCGGATCAGGATGATTAAGGATTAATCTTAAGGCGTGGTACTACTCTCGAAGATCTGCACGACTTTTTCAACCCCTGGGACGGTTTGTGCGATATCGGTCGCTGTCATTTCTTCCTCGGGGGTTGTAAGACCCATCAGATAGACAACCCTATCTTCGGTCACAACCTTTACGTGGTGTGCACGCAGATTCTTAGTACCAATCAATTTGGTTTTAATTTGGGTGGTGATCCAAGCATCTTTAGAACGTTCACCGAGTGGTAGGGGCTCAGTCACTGAGAGTTCATTATGAATGCGGCGGACCTTGGGGATATCTTGCAGGGCTTGTTCTGCAGCCTGCTTAAAAGATTCAGTGGGTGTCTGGCCCAGTAGTAATAAGACATTATTGTAAGACAGAACGTGAATATGACTTTTTTCCCAGAGTTCTCGCTGTTGTCGGATCGCATACATTGCTTTTAGTTCTATGGCTTGATCATCCACAATAGTACCCGCTGTTCTTCGGTCTACCGCAACGGCTGTACTCGTGGTGGCGGCACCTGCAGCGGCAACAAAGCACCCTTGCACCGATAGCATACAAGAGAGGGCCAAAGATAAAACCAAAAACAAAGGCAATCTAGAAAGTTTTTCCGAGTGCACACGACTAATAAAACGCATGTTGAATCCAATCAAAGTCTAATTGCTGGTCTTTTAGTGTAACCCCAACGACATCAAAGCGACAAGCATGATTTGCATAGCTTGGGTATCGACAGAGGAAAAAACGTGCACTTTGAATAATTTTTCGCTGTTTGCTGCGCGTAATGCTCTCTTGCGCACTACCATAGTTAGTATTTTGTCTAAAACGCACTTCTATAAACACTAATTGATCACCCATTTCGGCAATCAGATCGATTTCACCCTGCTTACAACGAAAATTACGATGAAGCAAAGTTAAGCCTTGGGCCGCAAGATAAAGGGCTACTTGGCTTTCTACGGTATGGCCTTTGGCCAAACTCAGTGCCTGTTTAGGGGCTAACAACAGGGATCCCTTTCTTAAAGGTGGCACAGACAAGGCCTCGTTGAATATGACGTTCAGGGTTGAGCGTTAGATCACCGGTAAAGCCCGTGAAGCCATTCGGTGGCCAAGGGCCTGCTAGCAGCAGTTTAGCGAGTTTATAGCTATCTAGACCCAGGGCAAAGAAACGCGGGGAATCATTGGCACTTTGCATCCATACCTTTTCAATGGATTGTTGAGCTTCTTGCAGTTGATGGGAGTGTTGTAACACCCAAGGCATATCACAAAACTGCACACCATTCAGCGCCTGATCCTGTTCAGGATCATTCATACCACTGTAGACCGATGAAGTCGCGTAAACCGGTAGCGTCTCTGCATCATAAAAATTGAGCAGGGGTTTAAGCTGCCTAGCTTGTTCAACATTGACAGCAATAAAAATCATATCTGCATCGTTTCTGCGTTGATTATCTTTCATTTTCATTAGGGATTTCAGTTTTGCTTCCAAATCTTTTGTAGAATCAAAGGATTGACTTGCAACGAGCTCGGCACCGTGTTTTTTCCAATCTTCCTTAAAGGCACGCGCTAGACGTTGTCCCCATTCACTATTGGCGTAGAAAACAAGTGCGTGTCGATGACCCTGACGATGGGCATGCTTTGCAACGGCCATCGCTTCCTGTTCAGGGATCAATCCAAATTGATAGAGTTTAGCGGGTGGTGTATGTCGAGTCATCACCGTATTCAATGCCAATACAGGCACTTTTAAAGACATAGAAGCCACGCTTTGTACTTCTGCTTTGGTAAGAGGGCCTACGATGATATCGGCTTCTTCTGCGAGCGCTTGTTCATAAGCATACTGTAGTTTATCGCCAGAGCCCGTATCGTACACTTTAAGGGTGCTGGACGCCTGCGCTACCTTGGGATCTTTAGGATCTTTACGTAGATAATAACCCGCTAAAAAGCCATCTTGTATAATTTTAGCCAAGGCTGCATGAGGTCCTTTAGAGGGCAGTAGCAGGGCGATTCGTTCACTTTGGCTGGCACTATTGGCTGTAAAATCGGGGATCGTTGTATTGCGTTCTATTTTTTCGCGTAGGCCCTGTAGTAAAACCTGTGCTTCTGTCGGCATATTTTTTAAGAGTGCTAAGCGTGTGTTCAGAATGGCACGGCGCACAGAGGGATCTAGTTCGCTGCTAAGATGGATCCCTTTTAAAATACGTTGGGCTTCTGGTATTTTTCCAAATTGCACAAGCAGTTCAGTGGCTTGTAGCTGATAATTTAAGGCATCTAATCCAGAGCTCTCTCCGGCCAATTTTAGATAATCGCTGGCAATCTTGCTGGCATCCAAGCCAGAAGCCGATTTAGCCTGTGGGCTGCTGGAAGGGTCGGAAGCGCAGCCACCTAAAAGCAGAGCTAAGCATAAGCAAGCACCCAGGAGACTTCGAAGCGAAAACTTTTTATATTCCATAGAATTAAGTTACTGTATCCAAGTCTAAAATACAAATGTTATAGGTGCCCTCACCCGGCGTCTATGCGCTGTGCGCTTCGGCGGCCACCCCGTTTTGCGGGAGAGGGTAAAAACTTAAACGGGAGCTGTTGAGGAAAAAATATGAATAAATCAGGCGTCCTTTATATTGTTGCAACACCCATTGGCAATTTAGGAGACATTAGTTTTCGAGCGGTGGAAGTCTTGGGCAAGGTGACCCGTATCTTAGCGGAAGATACCCGACATAGCCGTGCCTTACTCAATCATTTAGGGCTTAAAAAGCCCCTGTCTTCACTGCATGCACACAATGAAAGAGAATCAGCCTTGAAAGTGATAGAAGGCCTTGGGCAAGGGCTGGATTATGCGCTTGTTTCCGATGCCGGTACGCCTTTGATAAGTGATCCGGGGGGGTATCTTGTGCCATGCGCCCAGGATGCCGGTTTTAAGGTGATTCCCATTCCAGGAGCTTGTTCGGTGATTGCTGCTTTATCAGCCAGTGGGATTACTAGTGATCGCTTTTGTTTTGAAGGGTTTTTGCCTGTTAAAAAAGCGGCGCTCGATCAACAGTTGCAAACCTTAGTGCAGGCTTCCATCACCACACTTTTTTTTGAAGCACCCCATCGGATTGTTCGCACTTTAGAGGCGATGGAAGCTATTTTGGGACCTGAAAGAGAAATCGCGATTGCACGTGAATTAACCAAAACCTTCGAAACCATTAAACGCGGAAGCCTTGGCGCAATCGTTCAGTGGATTAAAAGCGATCCGATGCAGCAGAAGGGCGAATATGTATTGATGGTGTCGGGTCTTAAAGAAAACAAAGCCACGCAATCTCAAAAAATCTTAGAGGTTGCCACCGAGAAATTATTATCGGTATTGTTATCCGAGCTTAGCATTAGCCAAGCCACACGGTTAGCGGCAAAAATCACAGGGGTGAACAAACATGTGCTTTATACCTGGGCCATTGAGCATGTGCCAAAATTTTGACCTCTCATGATCTTCTTTTTTCAACGCGTGCCATTTTTCGTTGTTTTTTGGTTGAGATTGTTTTTCGTACTTTTTTCGTGCTCGTGACTTTTTTAACCACTTTGGTAGTCGTTGGCGTTGCGGGAAGATTCAAAAAAGACTCAAAAAATTGTACGGCCACTTTGGAAGAAAATTTTGATTCGCTATTGTGTAAGACCACAATGCCAAGCTTATGCTCGGGCATAAAACCCACAAAATTCGTAAAGCCCCCCACCCAACCGCCATGAAAAACCAAGGTGTGGTGTGCAAAATTCACAACCCGCCAACCCATAGCATACTGACCTTGTTTGAGCAGCTGGGGATAACGGGTTGCAGAGCCTAGTACCGCGTGCGTTGCAATTTGTGGCGCTTGGATGCGCAATAGCATTTTGTGACTGAGGATTTCTGGATAGCCGCCCATTTGTGCTTTCAGAAAGACACTCATATCTCGCACGCTAGAATTAATGCCGCCTGCAGGTGCCACTGCATAATAGCTGTCGGAGTAATTGGTACGGGGAACGAGCTGCCCTCTGGGGCCACGTATGTGTGGCGAGGCTCGATTATGCGTGCTTAATAAGCCGTCTAAAGTGGTGGTGCTGCTTTTCATCTTAAGCGGTTCTAATAAGTGCAAACGCAGCGCTTCTCTAAAAGACAAATGCGTGGCAGCCTTGGTAATATCGCCTACGGTGGCATACATGGCATTGTTATAATCGTAACGTCTGCCAGCCGCGGTGCGTGCGGGTATGCTTTGTAAAGTACGCAAGATTTTTTGATAGGGGGTATGAGATTCGATAAGCTGATTAAAGCCCGCGCGTGGAACCCCTGTAGAATGGCTTAAGATATGCTTAATGCGTAGGGTATTGGTTCTTTGGCGATTATTGATTGAAAAATGTTTTAAGTGATCTTGTACTGGATCGTCTAATCTTAAATAGCCTTTGTGTTCTAAGATTGAGAGCAAGGTTGCCGCTACAGGCTTTGAGACCGAGCCTAATTGAAAGACCGTATCGGCATCGATCATCGCTTCTTTTCCGAGTTCTCGTTGCCCGTAGGCTTTCATAAAAACAATATTATTTTGATAGACCACAGCGATGGCACAGCCTGGGATCTGCTTTTTATGCAGGTAGCTGCGCACTTGTTGGTCAAGCTTACTAACTGCGGGTTCCAGGTTATTCACATGGAAACGATTGGGGTGATAGGCCTGTGAGGTTTGTACCAGACCAAAGTACAGTAAAAGAACACTGAGCAAGCGCAATCCACAGCGATGAGGCCGACGATAAAGACATTCGAGTTTAATAGCTAATAACGGCATATGCACAGTGTAGTCTGAACCTCAAGTTGCGTTCATGTATACATAATTGCTATGGTGATTGCAAGGAGTTGGCCAGGCAGTCGCTCTACGCTTAGGCGTGGGGAGGAAAGTCCGGGCTCCATAGGGCAAAGCGCCAGGTAACACCTGGGAGATGTAAGTCTACGGAAAGTGCCACAGAAAATATACCGCCTTAGAAGAAGTGCTTAGGCATGAATTTTAAGGCAAGGGTGAAATGGTGCGGTAAGAGCGCACCGCATGATTGGCAACAGTCATGGCAGGGAAAACCCCGCTTGGAGCAAGACCAAATAGGAACTCGTTAATGCGGCCCGCATTGAGTTCGGGTAGGTTGCTTGAGTTATTCGGTGACGAATAATCGAGATGAATGACTGTCCACGACAGAACCCGGCTTATCGGCTGGCTCCCCTTTGATTTTATGTCAAATAATTTTTTATGAATGTTGCTTGGGAGCATACATCCCTGTATTCGACGATTTCCCATCCCTGGGATCGACGTCCCTCGCTAACATTCATAAAAAATTATTTGACGAAGTATTAAGCTGGCCTTCCAAGCTGTAGGGCACAGTGCGACATCTAGAGCTGTGCTATGCGCAGAACACTGGTGCCGGGAGAGAGAATCGAACTCTCATGATGTCACCACCACCAAATTTTGAGTCTGGCGCGTCTACCAGTTCCGCCATCCCGGCTATCTGAAGATTTAGAACTACGAGAAGAATGAATCCTAACAAATGCACTGAAGGGCTGTCCAGGCCTTTTTCAGAGTGCTACACTGGCCTCATTCAATCAGAGGTGGGTATTTCTATGAAAAAAGTTTGTTTGTTACTTGGTTTATTATTAGGCAGCACTTCGGTCTTGGCAGCTCCTAAGGCACTGGACGGCATGGGCAATGGTGCCATGTCACAAATGTTCTTGTTAGTCGCCTTTGTGGGTGTTTTTTATTTTCTGATCTTGCGTCCCCAAAGCAAACGTGCCAAGGAGCATCAAAATTTGGTTGCAGCCCTTCAAAAAGGTGAGGAAGTGATCACCAATGGTGGATTACTGGGTCGCATTGAAGCCATCACAGATAGTTTCCTTATGCTAAACCTTGCAGATGGCGTTTCGGTTTGGGTACAAAAGCAGGCGATTGCCAGTTCTGTGCCTAAAGGAACCTTGAAATCTTTGTAAATCGCTGGAGATTTGAATGAAGGTTTTTCCCCGCTGGAAATATGGTTTATTACTCCTTGCCTTGTTGTTGGGTGTTGTCTATGCCATTCCTAATCTTTATGGTGAAGATCCAATCTTACAAGTGACTGGATTGGGCACACAGGCACACAGCATTAATGTAGCCATGATTGATAAGCTTCAGGCCGATTTACGCAAGGCAGATTTAGCCCCCCAATCGGCCGTGCTTCAAGAGAACGGTGTTTTAGTCCTGCATTTTAAGCATCCTGATACACAGTTAAAGGCCAAAGCCTTGCTCGAGCAGGTTTTGGGCGATCATTTTAGTGTGGGTTTAAATCTAGCGAGTTTAACGCCTTCTTGGTTAATCGCCCTGGGTGCAAAACCAATGAAATTGGGTTTGGATTTGCGCGGTGGGGTCCATTTTTTAATGGAAGTCGATGTGCAATCGGTGATCCATCGACGTCTTGAACAAGAAACCCTGCAATTACCACGGCGTTTAAGTGCAGCACAATTGTCATATCAAGCAGTGCATCGAGAAAAAGATACGATTCATCTTCGTTTTAAAGAACAGAACGCACGCGATCGTGCCTATGATCATTTGAAAAAAGAAGATCAGGATTGGATGTTTAGCCATGATGAACGCGATGGAACCTATGGATTAAAGCTCTCACTGTCTAGTGTGGCGCTGCAAACCATGCGTCGGGAGACTTTAGAACAGAGTTTGAGCACCTTGCGAAAGCGCGTGAATGAATTGGGTGTCGCGGAGGCTGTGGTACAACGTCAAGGTCTTAACCAAATTATAGTGGAATTACCTGGTATTCAAGATACAAGCTATGCGCGTCAGATCTTAGGTAAAACAGCGACGCTGGTTTTTTTAATGGAAGATGATGAACATTCTTTAACAGATGTTTTGTCAGGGCAATTATTTATCGGTTCTAAAGTTTTTGTGGATCGTGCACAGCGCAGTGTCTTATTAAAAACACAGCCGATTTTAAGCGGCTCGGCCATTACCGGCGCCAGTGCAGGTCAAGACAGGGATGGAAGACCTGCCGTGAATATTCGCTTAAGTGGAGATATTTCACTTTTTAGTAAAGCCACTCGCGATAATGTTGGTAAAAGAATGGGCGTGGTGTATCGAGAGGTTCAAGGCGATAAAGTACACGAATCGGTGATTAGTCTTGCGACCATTAATAGTCCTTTGGGTAATTCTTTTCAAATTACGGGTCTATCCTTCGAAGAGTCCAGAGATTTGGCCTTGTTGTTACGGTCGGGTGCACTACCAGCGCCGGTATCGATTGTTGAAGAGAGTATTGTGGGGCCCAGTATGGGGCAAGAAAATATCCGTATGGGACTCTTTTCTGTGAGTGTAGGCTTGTTGGCTGTTTTAGTCTTTATGGCGTTTTATTATAGCCTTTTTGGTCTGATTGCCGATTTAGCATTATTAGTGAATTTAGTGTTATTAGTGGCACTCATGTCTCTGATTGGGGCCACCTTAAGTTTGCCGGGTATTGCGGGTATTGTTTTAACCCTTGGTATGGCGGTCGATGCCAATGTATTAATCTTCGAGCGGATCCGCGAAGAAATGCGTGCAGGGCTTTCACCCAAGGTTAGTATTCATCGTGGGTTTGAATGTGCCTTTGCGACGATTTTGGATTCTAATTTAACCACGCTTATTGTGGGGCTTATTTTGTTTAGCATTGGCACAGGGCCTGTCAAAGGTTTTGCGACCACCCTGTGTATTGGTATTGTAACCTCTCTCTTTACGGCGGTCACAGGCAGTCGTGCAGTCATTGAACTGTTACAACGCGGCAAAAAACATTGCTTAAGGGTGGGTATATAGATGGAATTTTTTAAGACAGGCACCCAGATCCGCTTTATGGGTATTCGTCGTTATACAGGTGCTATCAGTGTCCTATTGTGGATTGTTTCGATTGTATTACTCTCGACCAAAGGGATCCATTTAGGTCTAGAATTTACGGGTGGTACCCAAGTAGAAGCTCGTTTTACAGAGGTTATGGCGCCTGCTATTGTGCGTGCAGCGCTTGAAAAACAAGGGTTTCATGGTATTCGGGTACAGCAACAAGGTTCCATCAATGATATTTTGATCCGTGTGGCACCCCAGAAACAAGAAAAGACACATGGTGATGCATCGATATTGTCAGGTTCTGACATCGCAGAGCGTGCTATGGAACAAAAGCAAATACATGTTTTAAAGACTGTGCTCGAGACTTTAGACCCGAGTGTCGATATACGACGGACCGAATTTGTGGGCTCAGAGGTTGGTGATCAGTTGATGGAGCAGGGGGGGATTGCCATCTTGGTCTCTATTCTGGCGACCATGATCTATATCACGTTGCGTTTTGAATATCGTTTAGCCTTAAGTGCAGCCATTGGCCTGTGTTACGATGCTTTTCTTATTCTAGGTATTTTCTCGCTTTTTGGTTTTGAATTCGATCTGGCAACGCTGGCATCGGTCTTAGCCGTCTTAAGTTATTCTCTGAACGATACCATTGTGGTCTTCGATCGCGTGCGTGAAAACTTTAGAAAGGTTCGCAAGGGAACACCGGTTGAGATTATGGATCTCTCTATTAATCAAACCCTGTCACGTACCATTATGACTTCTTGGATGACCTTATTGGTAGTTTTAGCGCTCTTGTTTTTTGGGGGCGAAACCTTATTTGGGTTCTCAATGGCCTTCTTTGTGGGCATTGTGATTGGTACTTTTTCGTCTATCTATGTTTCGGGTGCTTTGGCATTGTGGCTGGGCCTAAGCCGTGCGGATCTAATGCCTAAACAAAGGGTAGACTCTGGGGTTCCGTAGATAAAAGCGCCATGCCTTCCTTTTTTGCTGCGGCACAAAGGTTCTTGTCAAAAGAAATCAGTGGGATATTATATCGTAGCGCTATTTCTAAATACGCAGCATCGTAAGCTGATAGTGAGTGTTTTCTTGAGATAGCTAGAATCGAGGTATTTAGAAAATGATTTAAACCAGAGTCTAATATAATTGGTAGCGTATTTAAAAACCGAATAAAATGATCAGCACTTGAAATATTAATGCGGTTTTTACGTTCGGCCACTCTTAATACATTCATGACTTCTATTGACCAAATAGGGGGTACAATAGCCGTCATTTCTTTTAATAAAGCAAGGGAATCTTCAGCGCTTTCGGTAGCTTCATCTTCAAAGCACCATGTCATGGTAACAGAGCAATCAAGCACAAATTTTTTCAAAAACGTCTTCCTTCTTTTTTCATATCTTGAATAGATAGACCTTTGAGTGATTGGCCTTTGCGAAATTCCAACAAAGCCTTAATCGTCTCATCAACAGAGGGTTTATCTGCTTCATAACGGCTGAGGACTGCCACAGGGGTTCCTTTACGGGTAATAATAATCTTTTCTCCAGTTGCTACAGAATCTAAAAGAGCAGGGAGGTGTGTTTTTGCCTCATAGGCACCTACGGTTTTGGTATGCATAGTATAAAAGCCTCTTTTTTAAACCAGTCTGTAGACCAGTCTACACCAAGGCAATTCATAATGCAAATGGAATGCCGTTCTAAGGATTTGGGGTGTTCCCTGCTTTATACAGCATGCATAGAAAAGGCATGGCTAGTCTATCCGATTAATAACGGATTTTTTTAGCAGTACGTAGATGGTCGGGTGAGGGTCCTACTTAGAGACTACGGATCTCTTTCCACAAGGCCAATAACTCCCCGTGCATTTTACGCGTGCCGGCAATAATATCACCACTTTCTAAGAATCCATTCTCGCCCGTGAAATCGGACACAAAGCCGCCCGCTTCGCGTACCAATAATACGCCTGCAGCAATATCCCATTCCTTCAGGCCAGGTTCTAAGAAACCGTCTAAGCGACCGGTTGCAACGTAGGCTAGATTTAAGGCAGCTGATCCATTTTTTCGCGTATCCCCGCCTTTTTCAAAAATACTTTTAATGAGTTTGAGTAGGTATAAGTTATCTTCTTCGGAACGATAACAATTTAACTCACAGCCAATAAGCGCATTGCGAAAAGTCTCTTGCGTAGAGACGCGAATGCGGCGATCGTTAAGCTGTGCGCCCGAGCCCCGACTGGCTGTATAGAGATCGTGACTAAGGGGATCGTAAATGACCGCATGTTCGATATGGGTTCCGTGTTTAAGTGCAATAGAGACTGCAAATTGTGGGAATCCATGGACAAAATTCATGGTGCCATCTAAGGGATCGATAATCCAGGTTAAGTCGTTACCGGGATGAACACCACTTTCTTCAGCCAAGATGCCATGTCCTGGATAGGCCTTTAGGAGCGTATCGATAATCGCACTTTCGGCTGCTTTATCAGCAATGGTAACAAGATCGCAGAAGCCTTTTTCAGAGACTTTGCTGGCATCCATTTGCTCGTAATAGCGACTAATCACTTTTCCAGCACGGCGCGCAGCTTGGACGGCAGTATTCAGATAGGGATGCATCAACCATACTCACATATTTAAGGGATTAGCCACGCATATTAGCAGATTTGAGGGCTTCTCGGTAGTAGAAGTAAAGCCCTAGGGTGACGAGGCCAAGAGAGAGCCAAAAAGAGGTCGTCAGTACTTCCGCTAAAAAGAACCAGGCCAAAAAGGCGGTAAAAAAGGGCTGAGAGAGTCCTGCAAAGGATAAATAGGTCGCATTAAAATGCTTAAGAAGATAGGCGTGTAGGTTATAGCACAGAATATTGGAGACAAGGGTTAATAATAATAACCCTTGAAGGGCAGGCCATAGGTTTGTTTGTTGACTTATATTCCAGCTTTCGACGCAGAAAGAGTGTAGTAAAGAGAGGAGTCCCCCGGCCAGCATGCTAAGACCATTGGCCATGAGGGGGCAGAGTTTTCGATCTTTCACAACTTCTCGCATCGCGATCCAGCCTATCGCTGTCGTAACAGTCGATAATAATATGGCCCACTCAGGCAGCGAAAAACCAAGCATTTCCTTCGGATCCATATTTAAAAGCAGTGGGATAAAACCACCCATACCCAGCAATAGCCCCAGCCATTGTTTAGCATTAATCTTTTCTTGAAACCATAGATAGGATAATAAAGCCGTCACAATAGGGTAAAAGCTGCATAAAAAGGACGCTTTAGCACTTTCCATGTATTGCAGACCCCAGAATTCTAAGATATTCGTAAGGTAGACACCCATCAGGGCCACCATCAAAACAGGTCCCCAATGGATTTTTTTGAGCGAAAAAGATTGAGGTCTAAAAAAGAATTGAAAGGCTAATACTAAGACCCCGGCTAAAACCATCCGACTACCCGTGAGCAAAATAGGCGGTATATGATAGAGGGCGTATTTTCCAATGATGAAAACCGTGCTGTAAAGCATGCAGAGTATGACAACAAGACTTTGTAGATACACTGTGATTCCTCATGGTACAAATCGTCTCAGATGTTCTCTGCGCTGCGGTGCCCAACTTGCCCCCTGAGAGGGGGCTTCGGAACAACGGTTTATCGCTTCGAGAACATCTGAGACTCTCGTTCAAGGTTATCATGGTTGCTATAGATATAGGCTAACTATAAAATGCTTCCTATGCGTTCATCAACTCAGCCTCCCTTAAAGCCTGTTTATCTGGATTATGCGGCGACCACACCGGTCGATCCGCGTGTTGTCCAAAAAATGCAGGCCTGTCTGGGTTTGGAGGGTACTTTTGCAAATCCAGCCTCTGATCATGCTTTGGGATCGCTCGCCAAAGCTTTGGTGGAAGAAGCAAGGGTGCAGGTTGCCAAGCTCCTTCATACGGTACCGCGGTCCATCGTCTTTACCTCGGGGGCTACCGAATCGATTAACCTGGCCCTTAAAGGGGTCGCACATGCTTACCAGCATCGTGGTAAGCATATTATTACAGCCAAAACAGAGCATCCTGCCGTATTAGATAGCTGTGCGTATTTGGAGAGCATTGGGTATGAAGTCACCTATCTCGATTGCCTGCAAAGCGGTCTAATAGCGCTAGAGGACTTTAAGGCGGCTTGTCGATCCGATACCGTCTTAATCAGCGTGATGCACGTGAATAATGAGACAGGTGTTGTGCAAGATATTGCTGCCATGGCAGCGATTGCACGTGATCGTGGCATTATTTTTCATGTGGATGCAGCCCAAAGTGTGGGCAAGATCCCTATTGATGTACAGCATTTAAAAGTGGATCTATTATCTTTTTCAGGGCATAAAATCTACGGTCCCAAGGGTGTGGGGGTACTCTATGTAGGTGATAGCCCACGTATTCGCTTAACACCGCAGATACATGGTGGGGGGCAAGAACGTGGTTTAAGGGCAGGGACTTTAGCGACGCATCAAATCGTTGGCCTGGGGGAAGCTTGTAGGATTGCCCATGAATCGATAGAAAGCGATTATAAAGTTATTGCAGGATTGCGGGATGCTTTTTGCCAAGGCATTCAAACATTAGCGGGCGTGATGGCCAATATTCCTGCAGAAAACACGGTGCCTCATATCTTAAACCTACGTTTTGAGGGGCTTGATTCACAAAGCTTGATCAAGGGTTTAGCGATCGATGGCTTAGCCTTTTCACAGGCATCTGCCTGCCATGCTACCCATCTAGCGCCTTCCTATGTATTAAGGGCCATGGGATTTAGCGATCAGCAGGCCGCGGCTTCTTTGCGTTTTTCTTTCGGACGCTTTACGACGCAGGATGATATTGCGCGAGCGATTAAGACCCTCCATACTAGGATTAAAGGAGAATCATAATGTCTTTCATTACACTCAGTGATCAAGCTGTATCTCATTTTCAAAGTATTTTAGGAGCGATGCCCGAGGCTGTCGGGATCCGCTTAGGGGTTAAAAAATCGGGTTGTTCAGGTTCGGCTTATACCCTGGACCCAGCCGACGAAATTCAAGCAGATGATCATGTCATTCAGATAGGTGGCCTCACGCTGTTGGTAGACAGCGCTAGTTTGCCAAAGTTGGAAGGCATGGAGCTTGATTGGGTCGCGAATGCTTGGGGTGGCGATCTACAATTTAACAATCCTAATGTTAAAAGTCAGTGTGGGTGCGGACAGAGTTTTAATACAGAGAAATAACTTTAGATCTCATTCCCACGCATGTAGATGTCATTCCCGCGAAGGCGGGAATCCAGGATAGGCAAAACTAACCGATATCGACTATAAAGATTCAATGGATCCTAGAATCACTGTATCAGACGCAGCGCTATGCCTTGCAAAGACCAAGGCCGGGCTCCTTGCTAGCCTAAAAGAACGTAGCTTGGACTATACGAAAACGGCTAACCAAGAACACTTTGGACATCATACGGCGAGGCAAGTCTTCAACTTTTCGCTAAAGCCCAAGGTTATGGTCTTTCAGATCGTGAAAGGGGGCACCGGCAAAACGTCTTTGGTACATGAATTGGCTATTCGGGCGAGTTTATATGGTGCCAAAGTGCTTTGTGTGGATATGGACCAACAAGGCAATTTAAGTTTGGCCTTTAATCAAAATGCCGATGAATTACCTGTGATGATCGATGTATTAATCGATCACTATCCGATTAATGATGCGATTGTCGAAGTATTACCGGGTATCGATCTATTACCCAGTCGTTTTGATAATGCACTCTTAGATGCAGTGATTACTCAAAAAGGATTACCTTTAGATCGGATCTATCGAGAACCTTTTCAGGCCTTTAAAAAGAATTATGATTTAATTCTGGTGGATTGTCCTCCCAGTCTTGGGCAATCGGTTTCAGCCTGTGCCCTTGCGGCCGATTGCATTATTGCGCCGGTGGTGCCGGAAAAGTTTGCCTTGGCAGGTTTGGATATGGTTTATCAGGTGATTCAAGAATTAGAAAAACGTTTTCATGTCAAGCTTCCTTTGGGTGTGTTGTTGAACAAATTCGAATCCAAAACACGCATGTCTTTCGATACCTTGGGCTACTTGCTCAGGCATCCCCAATACGGCGCGCATTTACTTAAAAATACGGTTCGCTATTCTAATGATTTTCCAAAGTCCATCGCAGAGAATCGTTCCATTTTTGATACCCTGAAAACCAGTATTGCCAAAGAAGATATCGATTGCCTCACGCGTGAGTTGCTAAA
>JAGOUJ010000024.1 GCA_018061325.1 Gammaproteobacteria bacterium | reverse complement strand
CAGTATTTTAGGTCCAATGCTGTGCCAAACACTTTGAGTATTTTTGAAGGTGTTGCACAATTAGAACCGGGCAGCATTGTGGTTGTCGATCGCCATAAGCATGTGCATCAAGATCGTTTTTGGGATTTGGAAAACGTTGTAAAAAGTGGCATTAAATCACAGCAGTCACTATCCGATCCAGAGGCCATAGAAGCTTTAGATCTTTTATTGCGCGATGCCGTTAAACGTCGCATGGTAGCCGACGTGCCTTTAGGAGCTTTTTTATCAGGTGGAATTGATAGCTCTTTGGTGGTTGCGCTTATGCAATCTCAAAGTACAAGACCTATTAAGACATTTTCCATTGGTTTTGAGGTCTCAGGTTATAATGAAGCACCGTATGCAGAGGCCGTAGCAAAACACTTAAAGACTGATCATGAAACTTTATATGTGGATGCTGTGCAGGCACAATCTTTTATTCCAAAAATCCCTTATTATTTTGATGAGCCTTTCGCAGATGTTTCTCAAATTCCAACTTTTTTAGTGTCTCAATTGGCCAGAAAAAAAGTAACGGTGAGTTTGTCGGGCGATGGGGGGGATGAATTATTTGCAGGCTATAATCGATACCTAACGGGCTATGATATTTGGAAAAAAATCGCTTGGATGCCCAGACCCTTCAGAATGATGTTTGCCGCTGGCATGTGTTCTATGGGGGTTGATACTTGGAATCGTCTGGCGTCTGTATTGCCTCAAGCAGTATCCATACCCTTACTGGGTGATAAAGTGCATAAATTAGCCGGTATGTTGCGGGCACCTCATACAGAAGATTTCTATAACATTTTGATGCGTTATTGGGATGAACCTGAAAAAATTGTCTTAGGGGGGGGCGAAACAAAGCTAGACAATAGAGGTCAGGGCCTTTCCTTTAGACATCCCACTGAATACATGCAATTTTTGGATACGCTGCATTATTTGCCTGACGATATTTTAACGAAAGTCGATCGTGCCAGCATGGCTGTTTCTTTAGAAGCCCGTGTGCCACTCTTGGATCATCGAGTGGTTGAATTTGCTTGGCAATTACCTTATCACTTTAAAGTGCGGCATGGACAAAGCAAATGGATCTTAAGACAAGTGCTCAATCGTTATGTGCCGACCGAGTTGGTGGATCGACCCAAAATGGGCTTTGGCGTGCCATTGGATACCTGGTTACGCGGACCGCTAAGGGAGTGGGCGGAAGACTTATTATCCGAGAGTACGCTCAAGTGCCAAGGCATTCTCGACCCAAAGCCTATTCGCATGCGTTGGCAGGAACATCTATCCGGTCGCCGTGATTGGCAGTATTCGTTATGGGGTGTGTTAATGTTTCAAGCTTGGTATAAACATTATCAGGCTAAAATTTCTTTATGAAACGCTGCTTTGTCACAGGCGCCTCTGGTTTTATTGGCAAAGCCCTGTGCGCACACTTACAAACCCAAGGTTTTTTTGTACGTGCTTGCTTGCGCACATCCATGAGAGGTCCTTGGGATGAAATCGTCATCGGTGATTTACGTGATACCACAACATCGGCATGGCAGCAGGCGATGCAGGGCTGTGATACAGTTTTTCATTTCGCAGGTATTGCGCATACAAAAGCGAGCACACGCGATTATTGGACGATCAATGTCGAAGCCAGCGAAGCGCTGATGCACTTAGCCATTGATGCCGGTGTTATGCGTTTTATTTATGGCAGTAGCATTAAAGCCATAGCGCCGGATGATGATTATGGACGATCCAAACAAGCGGCCGAAAAGCGTCTACTTGCTTTAGGTCAAGCGTATGGCGTACAAGTCTCTATTTTACAACCTGCTTTGGTTTATGGCGTACCCCTTAAGGGAAATCTTCTAAAGCTCTTGCGTGCCATCGACAAAGGATGGTTCCCGCCTTTGCCAGAAACCCATAACAAGCGATCCTTGGTGAGCCTAGAAGATGTGGTGACTGTGGCCTGCTTGGTTGCAGAGGATCCACGTACGCCCGATCAGGTCCAAAATGCCCTATACGTCATCAGCGATGGGATCGCCTATTCCACCCGTCAGATTTATGATGCAATGCGAGAGGCCTTAGGATTAAGTCCCTGCAAAGGGTCGATCCCATTGTGGTTTTTGAGTTTTTTAGCTAAGTTACCTTTTGCGGGTCATATTGTCGAAAAACTCCTAGGGTCTGCTTATTATCCTTCGGATCATTTGCAGCAAAGCTTGGGTTGGCAACCCAGCACCACGCTTTTTAAGTCCATTCCAGCCATCGTTGCAGCCTATAAGCAAGGTGGTTGCCCCTAAGGACAGGCCCATGTAGACTGTGCCTTCGAGGGCGTCCTCTGCGGTCCCTTCGCAGCGACGCCTTGTGAACCCCGCCAGGCCCGGAAGGGAGCAACGGTAGCAATGGATTCGGGTGCCGGAGTGCGGCTGTAGGGGGCGCCACCATTTTTGTGAAGCGTCTTTTTCTGGATTGCTTTGCGATGTTCGCAATGGCGAGCCTTCTGACAATCATTTGGAATAGGCTGGAATCAATATGGCATTGGCCTTATACAGACGCTATAGACCTCAAACTTTTCAAGCGGTTGCAGGCCAGACCGCTGTGGTCAGGGCATTATGCAATGCGCTTGATACGCAGCGCTTACACCATGCTTATTTATTAACGGGTACCCGCGGTGTCGGTAAGACCACTTTAGCGCGTTTATTGGCCAAGGCTGTGAATTGTAGCCAAGGTGTTTCTTCAACCCCCTGTGGTCAGTGTGAACCCTGTCAAGCCATTACAGACGGTTGCTTTCCCGATTTGCTAGAAATTGATGCAGCCTCTCGTACCAAAGTGGAAGATACCCGAGAATTACTAGACAATGTGCAGTATTTGCCCGTCAAAGGACGATACAAAGTTTATTTGATCGATGAAGTACATATGTTATCGGGGCATAGTTTTAATGCCTTGCTCAAAACCCTAGAAGAACCGCCTAAGCATGTGATTTTCCTTTTGGCGACGACTGATCCACAAAAATTACCCGTGACCGTCTTATCGCGTTGTTTGCAATTTCATTTATCGCGTGTATCGCTCACACACATTGTGGATTATCTTCGTAGTGTGTTGGCAGTCGAGGGAGGTTCGGTCGAACCAGAAGCTTTAGCGCTCATTGCCAAAGCGGCCGAGGGCAGCATGCGAGATGCGCTCACTTTGCTCGAACAAGCTTTAGGCTATGGAAGCGGTACCGTCGGTGCAGAACAAGTTCGGCAAATGCTTGGCTTGGTAGAAAAATCGGCTTTAGTCTCTTTATTGCAAACGATTGTGCAAGGCGATCCACGGCGTTTACAGGATCAGCTAAGGATTTTGGCACAGAGCGGGTTAGATTATGCTGGATTATTAAGACAGTTTTTGGAAATAATCCATCAGCTCTGCATGGGGCATTTTGTGCCAGAAATCTTAGAGGCAGAGCTTCAGGAAAAAGAAGCAATGTGTGCACTCAGCAAACAATCTCCAGAGACATTACAGCTTTATTACCAGATTGCTTTAAACACACAACGCGATTTGCCTTATGCGCCGAGTCCGCAATTGGGTTTTGAGATGGGTGCCTTAAGGATGATGGCTTTTCAACCGGTCGTTGTTTCTGATTATAGGCAGCGTAGCCTAGAAAAACCTTGGGTATCGATTGCATCTGAGGCATCCTCTGTACCTGTGTTACCCCAGGTATCTGTAGCACCCGCATTGGTGTTGCCCATCGTCGAAGCCACGCGAGTGCCCGAAGTGTCTCTACTATCTGCAGTACCGGCAGCACCCCAAAAATCTGATCAGAACACCGTGCCCTCTGAGTGGCATACCGTGGTGAAAAATTTAAATATTAGCGGGTTAACCCGTGTTTTAGCCGAGCATTGTGTGGTCGATCAATGGACTGAACATCATCTAAGCCTGATTGTGGATAGTGCTAAGAAGCCTTTACTGAACCAGCGTCATCAGGATCGGTTACAAGAAGCCTTAAGCCAGTATTTTTCAAAGTCCATGACCCTTAAAATATACGATAAGCCTGAAAAAACACTGTCTACAGAAACCCCCGCGCTTAGACAGGCACGTGTGGCGATCGAACAGCATCATGTTGCTACGCAGCAAACCCATCAGGATCCACGCATCTCGGAAATGCTACAGGCTTTTGATGCAAAAATTGAAACGATTTCTGTGGTAGACGATTCATGAATATTGCAGAACGCCCAGCGTCCCTCATGCGCACTCAGAAAAACTTATTTGACGAAGTATTAGAGCAGCGTTATGCGCTTTAGTCCTTTAATTCATCAATTGATCACAGCCTTGCGTTGTTTGCCAGGGGTTGGTCCTAAATCGGCACAGCGAATGGTCTTTCATTTGTTAGAGCGTGATAGGGCGGGTGGGCGCGAATTGTCACGTGTGTTGGCCGAAGTGATGGCTAAAATAGGTCATTGCAAACGCTGCCGTATTTTATCGGAGGATGCATTGTGCGGTCTGTGTGCAAACCCAGCCCGTGATCAAAGCCTTCTTTGTGTGGTTGAAACCCCCGCCGATGTGCTTGCGATTGAACAGGCAGGTGGTTTTCGGGGGCTTTATTTTGTGTTGGCAGGGCATTTATCGCCGCTCGATAGTATTGGTCCACAGCAACTAGGGATCGAATTATTTCATGCGCGTTTAAGTGGCGAACCCATTGAAGAAGTCATCTTGGCCACCAATCCCACCGTAGAGGGTGAAGCCACAGCCCATTATTTTTCCGAGGTTGTGAAAAAATACCAGATCCGTGTGTCGCGTATTGCCCATGGGGTGCCCTTTGGGGGCGAGTTAGAGTATATCGATGGGGGTACGTTGTCGCGAGCCCTTTTAGATCGTTCAGCTATATAGCTTAAAGTCGGTCTTGAAAAACAGATTTTTATCCCCATTTTGGGGTTACAGTAGTTTTTAGAGTGATAATAATATTTCGAGGATGAAATAATGACAGAGCAAAAAATAGACAATACAACCAAACAAACCTTTGGTTTTGAGGCAGAGATCAAACAGGTCCTGCATCTTATGATCCATGCGCTGTATAGCAATAAAGAGATTTTTCTTAGAGAGTTGATCTCCAATGCCTCGGATGCAGCTGATAAACTACGCTTTGAATCCCTGGGTAATCCGATGTTAACCGTGGACGACCCCGATTTAAAAGTGTGGGTGAGCGCAGATCCCACCGCCAAAACATTGACCATTCGTGATAATGGTATTGGTATGTCGCGTGAAGAAGTCATTCAAAACTTAGGTACGATTGCCAAATCGGGCACCCGTGAATTCCTAAATAGCTTAACAGGCGATAAGGCCAAAGATAATAAATTGATTGGTCAATTTGGTGTGGGCTTTTATGCCTCCTTTATTGTGGCCGATAAAGTGGTGGTCAGTACACGTCGAGCAGGATTGCCTGCGGATCAGGGTGTGCGTTGGACTTCCGCTGGAGAAGGCAGTTACGAACTAGAAACGATTGATTATCCGCATCGTGGCACAGAAATCGTCTTGCATTTAAAACCCGAAGAAGAAGAGTTTCTGAATACCTGGCGCTTAAAGCATATTATTACCAAATATTCCGATCATTTAACCTTACCAGTCCTGATGAAAAATGACAAAGATGAAGACGAGGTTGTGAATCGTGCCACTGCGCTTTGGACCTTGCCTAAGCAAGACATTACCGATGAGCAATATAAAGAATTTTATAAGCATGTGGCGCATGATTTTGAAGATCCCATGCTGTGGACGCATAATAAAGTAGAGGGTAAATTAGAATATATTGCCTTGCTCTATATTCCTAACAAAGCTCCCTTCGATTTATGGCATGTCAGCAAAAGCCGTGGATTGAAGCTTTATGTGAAGCGGGTCTTTATTATGGACGATGCTGAACAATTTTTACCGCATTATTTGCGTTTTGTGCGTGGGGTAATCGATTCAAACGATTTGCCGCTCAATATCTCCCGCGAGATCCTACAGCATAATCGTGTGATTGATTCTATGCGTACGGCCGTGGTTAAGCGTGTTTTAAGCATGCTAGAACAATTAGCGACAGACGATGTTCCTAAATATCAACAATTCTGGAAAGAGTTTGGGCAGGCCCTTAAAGAAGGTCCTGGCGAAGATTTTGCGAACAAAGAACAGATTGCAAAATTGTTACGTTTTTCCAGCACACGCGATGATAGTGAAGAACAAACCGTCTCTTTAGAGGCTTATAGTGCACGCATGCCCGCGGGTCAGGATAAAATCTATTACATTACGGCAGAAACCTTTAATGCAGCAAGGCATAGCCCCCATCTGGAAATTTTTAGAAAGAAAGGCATTGAAGTTTTATTGCTAAGCGATCGGATTGATGAATGGCTTATAAGCCACTTAACCGAGTTTCAAGGCAAAACCTTGCAATCAGTGGCACGCGGTGGTCTGGATTTGGGCGAATTAGCCGATAAGCCTGCTATCGATGTTCAGGCCAAGCAACAGAGTGATTTTTCCGAAACGCTCACGCGTACGCAGGAACTCTTAAAAGAAGTGGTCAAAGAGGTACGCTTAAGCCAGCGTTTAACCGATTCTCCCGCTTGTGTGGTCTTGGATGCCCAAGACTTAAGTGGTTCGATGGAGCGTCTCTTACGGGCTTCAGGTCAACCGGTGCCGACCCATAAGCCCATTTTAGAACTGAACCCCGATCATCCTATGGTCCAGACCTTAAGAACCCAGACCGATCCCAGCCATTTCGAGGATTGGGCCTGGATCTTGTTCGATCAAGCTGTTTTGGCCGAGGGTGGCCAGCTATCCGATCCCGCGCTTTTTGTGCGGCGTTTCAATAAGCTGTTGTTGGAAAAGGTGTAAATACCCAGTTTTATGTTGTCGATGGATTTGAATTTGTTGTCGATTGATGCTAGTATTGTTGTCGATGGGTCGTTTTAGGGTATCAATCATGAGAGAAAGCACATCAAAAATAAGGCATCACCTTTTACAACTTTGTAGTAAGGGGGTGCCTAATGTCGCCTCTGAGGTTGCACGAAATTTAGGGCTTAGCAAACAAGCTGCTGCGCGACACCTTCAGGCCTTAGAAAAGGAAGGCATTGTAAAGTCTAGTGGCAGAGGTAAGGCAAAAGTCTCAACCCTTATCCCTTTATTAACCTCTCGGTGGGAATTTAAGAAAGAGGGTTTAAAAGAAGATAATGTTTGGCGTGAAAACCTAGCCCCGTGTTTTAAAGATTTTGCTAAGAATGTCCAAGATATCTGGGACTATGGCATCACAGAAATGCTAAACAATGCCATTGATCACTCCGAAGGCTCAACCGTAACAATTTTTCTTGAAGCCACAGCCTTCGATTCAACGGTTTCTATTATTGATGATGGAGAAGGCATTTTTCATCGTATTCAACGTTTACTGGGTTTATATGATCCTAGAGAAGCTATTCTTGAGTTAGCAAAGGGTAAGCTTACTACGGATCCGCAACATCATTCAGGACAAGGTATTTTCTTTACCTCTCGCATGTTCGATAAATTTTCGATTCTTTCACGTAATCTTAGCTTTATCCACGAGAGAGGTACAGAGGATTGGTTAAACGATAATATAGATGAAGAACCAGGGACAACAGTCATTCTTACACTAGAAAATGATTGTATAAGAACAACCAAATCAGTTTTCGATGAATTTGCACCACCTGATGAGGGTGATTATAGTTTTAGCAAAACGATTGTTCCGGTTAAGCTGGCAAAATATGAAGGTGAAAAGTTGGTCTCAAGATCGCAAGCCAAACGTTTGGTTGCGCGTTTTGAAAAGTTCGAGACAGTGGTTTTAGACTTTGAGGGTGTAGAAGACATTGGACAAGCGTTTGCAGATGAAATATTTAGAGTGTTTGCAAAAGCACATCCTTCTGTGAAATTAATGTTTATTAATGTTAGTCCTGCTGTTCAAGCGATGATCTCGAGAGCATTAGCCGTCAGACTGTGAAACAAGACTCATTATCCTAAAAAGAGCCTTGAAGGCCGATGCTTCCTTGACCTACACTTTATAGAGACTAGTTGTAGGGCTGGGACAGTAGCAGGTAGGGAACCCAAGGCTTATGGAAAAAATTTGGCTTCAGTCTTATCAACCCGGGGTGCCGAGCACCATTAATCCCGATCGCTATGCCTCTTTGAATGCCTTTTTTGAAGAAAGCTGTGCTGCCTTTAAGGATAAGCCGGCTTTTATCAATTTAGGGCATACCTTGCACTACAAGGATGTAGAAGTACAAAGCCGAGCCTTCGCCGCTTATCTGCAAAACGATCTGCAACTACAAAAGGGCGATCGCGTGGGTATGATGATGCCCAATCTTCTTCAATACCCTGTAGTACTGTTTGGCATTTTGCGTGCCGGTTGTGTGGTTGTGAATATTAATCCTTTGTGTGCACCGCCGGAATTAGAGCATACCTTAAGTGATTCGGGTGCACAGACTTTGGTGATCTTAGATCAAGAACGAGAGACGGTGAGGGTTGTTTTAAAAAATAGAGAGATCAAAAATATCATTGTCACATCAGTCGGTGATTTATTGCCTTGGTCAACAGGTTTGATGATTAATCAATATTTAAAATTAAACCTAAAATTAAAAAAGACACGAAAAGATCCAAAGTCTTTCTTTCAATCTGAAAAACCATTCAACAACGAAATATCGCTTAAAAAAGTCTTGCGCATCGGATCGAAAAAAACCTTCGAAAAACCTTTTATTTCTGGCAATGATCTGGCCTTTTTACAATATACCGGTGGTACCACGGGTCTTTCAAAAGGTGCGATGCTGAGTCATCGGAATATGGTTGCAAATATCGAACAAGCAGTGGCTTGGTTAACAAGTATCGCCTCTAAAAATCATCGGGTGATTACAGCCTTGCCGCTGTATCATATTTTTTCTTTAACGGCGAATTGCTTAACTTTTTTTCGTATGGGGGCCGTGAATATACTGGTAACCGACCCGCGTCAGACCAAAGCCTTAATTAAGATTATGCATCATTATGCCTTTACCGCGATGACAGGTGTGAATACCCTATTTAAGTCTTTGCTCGATCATCCTGATTTTTCAACAGTGGATTTTTCTAAAAAACCGTTGGTGTTATCGGGTGGTATGGCCTTGCAGCCCGAGGTGGCACAGCATTGGGAGACAGTCACCGGCATTCCCTTGGTGGAAGGTTATGGTTTAACCGAGGCCTCACCGGCTGTGTGTATTAATCCTATTAATCTTTTGCATTATCAGGGATCCATTGGCCTGCCTGTAAGTTCCACGACTATTTCTATACGCGACCCAGAAGGCAGGGAATTGGCTTGTAATCAGGCGGGTGAGCTATGGGTGCAAGGGCCACAAGTGATGCTGGGGTATTGGCAGCACCCACAGGAAACCCAAGCTGTTTTTGAGGATGGCTATTTAAAAACGGGCGATATCGCGCGTATCGATGAACAGGGTTTTGTGTACATCCTCGATCGTAAAAAAGATATGATGATTATTTCAGGTTTTAACGTCTATCCCAATGAAGTAGAGGCTGTTATTGCCAGCATGGAGGGTGTGTTTGAAGTCGCTGTTTGTGGGATAAAGATCGAGGGACTTGAAATCGTGAAGGCTTTTGTTGTAAAAAGGGATCCAAAGCTTAGTGAGAAAGCCATATTGGCTTACTGTCATGCGCAGCTTTCTGCCTACAAAGTGCCTAAGATTATCGAATTTAGGGATCATTTACCCAAGTCTACGGTAGGTAAGGTTTTGCGTCGGCTGTTGCAAACTTAGTACTTCGTTTAATAAGTTTTTCCGAATGGTGGCGAGGGGCGTCGATTCCAAGGATGGTAAATCGTCGAATACAGGGATGTATGTCCCTGAGTGGCATTCGGAAGAATTTATTTGACAGATTACTAGTCTATCGGAGTTCGAATGTCCAAGATTTATACATTGAATGCCCTGCGCAAGCGCGGATTAATCGCGCAAAGCGAGCAGAGTCCAGATCAAAAAAATCCACAGGACCCGATCGTACAAGTTGCAGAGCAATTTTCTGTGGCAGTGAGTGAGCATTTACTTCGATCTATCGAAGCATCCCCCAATCCAAAGCAACATCCTATGGCTTTACAATTTTTGCCAACCCCCGCCGAGTTAAACATAAGGCCTGAAGAATCCAGAGATCCTATTGGTGAAGAATCTCGCAGTCCTGTGAAAGGGATTGTGCATCGCTATCCCGATCGTTGTTTGCTAATGCCTTTAATGGTGTGTCCAACCTACTGTCGTTTTTGTTTTAGGCGTGAGAAAGTGTCTAAAAAAGATCAATCTTTATCCAGTGATGAATTGACAAAAGCCTATGCTTATATTGCAGAACACCCTGAGATCTGGGAAGTGATTTTAACGGGTGGAGAGCCCTTGATGTTAAAGCCCGAAAAACTACGAGCCATTATAGAGACCTTAAATACCATAGACCATGTTAAGGTCATCCGCATTCATACACGATTACCGGTTTTTGATCCAGAAAGAATTACCCAAACGCTTGTTGAAGCATTGCAATCACCCAAAGCAGTGTATGTGGCATTGCATGTTAATCATCCCACAGAACTGACAGAGCCCACCATCAATGCCTGTAAGCGCTTTATACAAGCTGGGATTCCGATGCTCAGTCAAACGGTTTTACTCAAAGGCATCAATGATGATCCCGCTGTCATAGGGCAACTCATGCGAGACCTGGTAAGCCATCGTATTAAGCCTTATTATTTGCACCATGGTGAGTTAGCCCAAGGCACATCACATTTTCGTACTTCGATTAAGCAGGGCCAGGCGCTCCTCAAAGCCTTGAGAGGCCACTATTCTGGTTTGTGTCAGCCTACTTATGTGCTCGATATCCCTGGAGGTTACGGAAAAGTGCCTATCAGTTCTATTAAACCCCTAAGGCATGTGGATGATAAAACGGGTGCTTGTCATTATAGGGTCGAAGACTACCAAGGCTGTGAACACGATTATGTGGAATGTCTCTAGCTGCATGCCATTAGCAATGATCCTTCTCCCGCTTGGCGGGACGCGGTCGGTCGGCTCTGCCGACAAAGGGTCCCGCGAAGCGGGGGGTGAGGGTTGTGACAGGTAGTGTGTCTGCGTTATTGATCGGATAGGTTTTTGCTTTGGCTTCCTGTACAGTAACGGCCATGCAGAACAAACGTATTCGGTCCTTTCTAAAATGGCCAGGGGGTAAGTACCGCCTGATGCCGCGCATTTTAGAATGCTTGCCAGAAGGTGCTCAATTAATTGAGCCTTTTGTGGGTGGGGGATCCGTTTTTCTGAACAGTCATTTTAAGTGCTATTTGTTAAACGATGCGAATAAAGATCTCATTACACTCTACAAAACGCTGCAAGTTGAAGGTGAAGCTTTTATAAAGGTCTGCAAGGGGTTTTTTCAGGCAAAATATAATACTGAAAAAAATTACTATAAACTACGAGAGGCTTTTAATAAGAGTGTGGAACCTGTAGAGCGATCGGCCCTTTTTGTCTATTTGAATCGACATGGTTATAATGGATTATGCCGTTATAATGCGGGTCAAGGGGCCTTCAATGTACCCTTTGGGCGCTATCTCAAACCCTATTTTCCCGAAGAAGAACTATATTTTTTTCATGAAAAATCTAAAAAAGCCCGTTTCACCTGCGAGGATTTTTCTAAAACACTGCAAAAAGCAAAACAAGGATCGGTCGTTTATGCCGATCCACCCTATGTGCCTTTAAATAATACAGCCTATTTTACGGCGTATTGCCAGGGAGGATTTGATCTGGCGGCACAAAAAACATTAGCCGAGCTGGCTATGAAGCTATCTGATCGGGGTATTCCCGTTTTGCTATCCAACCACAGTACCGATTTTACCAAAGCCTTATACAAGGATGCACGCATCGAAACATTTTTGGTGCCGCGTTTTATTAGTTGTAAAGCTGCATTGCGATCCCCGGTGCTAGAATTGTTGGCGCTGTATGCTTGTCACAATAACGATTGATGTCTGCCCCCACCCCAAGCCCTCCCCCGCATCCGAGGGAGGGGGGTTAAAATCATGCTGTAAACAAACAGATATGAAAAAATACACGAGTCAATCTAACAGGATTTTTTAAACACAGAGTTTATATATATGCAAAACTCAAATTCCCTCCCTCGGATGCGGGGGAGGGTTAGGGTGGGGGTTACGTTTATTATGCCTGATTCACGGGTACAATACGCGCCAGCTTTACAGCATTGTCTTTCATACTGATCACCTCGATTGAATACCCTGCAATACAGACACAGATCCCTTGCACGGGGATACTTTCAAGGGTTTCGGTAATCAAGCCACTCAACGTGGTAGGGCCATTCACGGGTAAATGCCATTGTTGATGGCGGTTGAGATCGCGTAAGCTAATACCGCCATCCACCTGTAAGGATCCATCACTTTGCACTTGTATTTCAGGCTCAGCACTCGGAACATCCGTGGTGAATTCGCCTACAATTTCTTCCAAAATGTCTTCTAAGGTCAATAGACCTAAGACATCTCCATATTCATCGACCACCAAGGCCATACGGCGCTTATTTTCTTGAAAATGGAAAAGTTGGGATTGTAAAGAAGTACCTTCTGGTACAAAATAAGGCTCTTCTGTAGCCCGTAATAGAACTTCTTTATCAAGACTTTGTTCGGCCAAGAGTCGTACAATATTTCGGGTATGCAAGATCCCCTGTATATTGTCCAAATCAGAACGGTATACAGGGAGTAGGGTATGTTGTAAATTTTTAAGCTGTGCAATGATATCAGGCAGGGTATCATCCAAATCAATACCCACGACCTCATTCCTGGGAATCATCACTTGTTCAACCCGGACTTTTTCTAAATCTAAGATGCTGAGTAACATATTTTGATGCCGACTGGGCATGCCTGTGGCCGATTCATGCACAATGGTGCGAAGCTCGTCATCGCTCATAGCGTCTAAGGTTCGGTTGGAAAACTTCAATCCGAATACATGTAAAAGGGTATTGGAAATACCATTGACCATGCGTACCAAAGGATATAAAAACCATAACATACCCTGTAAAGGTAGGGATACAAAACGGGCTGTTTTTTCTGGTTTTAAAAGGGCAATGGTCTTGGGCATGACTTCAGCAAAAATAAGCAGCACCAAGGTCACTATCATCGGCGCTGCGATAACGCCTATGTCGCCCCAAGCCTCTTCAGCCATTTGATGTACAATGCTGGCACACGTGGCGGTGGCTAGCGTATTGCCAATTAAAATAGCACCAAGCATACGTTCAGGATGGATTAACAATCGTGCAACGCGTTTGGCATACGATTCTGTTTTTGACAGATGCTTCAGCCTGTATCGGTTCAGTGTCATAATGCCCGTTTCGCTCGCAGAACAAAAAGCACAGAGCAAAAAGGATACGAAGAGCACTAGGTATGCAAAACCATCAATTGATTCCATAGATCCTCAGGGGTTATTGGTTAAAAGAGTGAAGCGAGCGGCTACAAAAGCCGTCGTTAGTAAGGCTAATCCTAGAAAAGTCCATTGGATAGCCTTGCGTCCGCGAAAGCCGAAGCGATAATGCCTATAGAGTAAAAAGGCAAACAAAGCCCACGTTAAGGTAGCCAGTATAATTTTTTGTTGATGCGCATGGATCTGATTACCCAAGTATAAGAAAGCATTGCAGAGTGAAAGACTCAGTAGCACAAAGCCTACACTCATGACCTGAAAAAGAAAGCGCTCCATGGTTTGCAGGGGTGGTATCCGATGGATAAGACTGAGGCACTGTGGGTTTAAGGGGGTACGTAGAAGACGATTTTGCACATAGAGTAAGCCGGCTTGTAAGGCAGCTAGACTTAAAAAAGCGAAAGATAGGGTAGCCATAAGAACATGACTTAAAGACCCACAAAAGACTAGAAGGCAGCCGATTAAAAAAGCTAGATAACTAAAAAATCTGGCCAAAGTAGAAATGATTTACCTCATCAAAGTACACTAGCTTTAGCATAGCGCTTTTTGGGGCTATGTTACAATCACAACCCATCATGAACAAGGGAGTCTATCTATGTTTGAAAGCTTAACGGAACGTCTAACCAAAACTTTTAAGCGCCTCGCAGGGCGCGGGTCTCTAAAAGAGCATCAGGTGAAGGAACTGCTGAAAGATGTGCGTAAAGCTTTGCTCGAGGCAGATGTTGCGCTAAGCGTTGTGAAAGACTTTATCCATGGACTGCAGAAAAAAGCTTTAGCTTTGTTAATCAATACGCATTTATCCTCCGAACAAAATCTGGTGAAGTTGGTGCATCAGGAACTGATTGTCTTAATGGGCGAAGAGACGGTTCCGCTTAATCTTCGGGCACGAGCACCGGTTATTATAATGCTGGTGGGTCTGCAAGGGGCAGGCAAAACAACCACGGCAGCAAAACTAGCTCATTACCTAAAAACGGTGCATCAAAAATCGGTATCGATGGTCAGTACCGATGTTTACCGTCCGGCTGCGATTGAACAACTACAAACCTTGGCACAAAGCGTTGGGGCCGATTTTATACGCTCAGAAGCGCATGAAGATCCGAGTCACATTGTACAGCGTGCGATACGGGAGGCTGAAACAAAGCAGCAGGCTATTTTAATCATTGATACGGCGGGTCGCTTACATGTAGACCAGCCTATGATGGATGAAATTCAAAAGCTTTGTGGTCTTGCTAAACCCACAGAAGTGCTCTTTGTGGTCGATAGCATGATGGGGCAAAGTGCGATTCAGGCGGCCGCTGTTTTTGGTGCTGCACTGCCACTGACGGGTATTATCTTAAGTAAAATGGATGGCGATGCCCGAGGCGGTGGTGCTTTATCGGTGCGTCAGGTGACGGGAAAACCGATTAAATTAATGGGGGTCGGTGAAAAAATAACGGCTCTTGAAGTCTTTCACCCCGAGAGAATTGCTTCTCGTATTTTAGGGATGGGCGATGTCTTATCACTGATCGAGCAGGTTGAGCGCGAAGTGGATAAAGAAAAAGCCGAAGCCCTTGGCAAAAAACTCAAGCAGGGACAGGGTTTTGATTTAAACGATTTTCGTGATCAAATGAAGCAGATGTTACAAATGGGCGGTATGGGCTCTTTCATGGATAAGTTGCCAGGGGCGTCCCAATTGCCTGCCCATCTAAAATCAAAAATCCATGATAAAGATCTCATCAAATGCGTGGCTGTTTTAGATTCGATGAGTGTACAGGAGCGATGTTTTCCCCAAAAGCTTGGCATTTCAGGATCGCGTAAGCGCCGCATTGCTGCCGGTTCGGGGACGCCTGTGCAACAGGTTAACAAGGTGCTCAAACAGTATGAGCAAATGCAGACGATGATGAAGAAAATGTCTAAGCAGGGTGGGATAGCGCGTATGATGCAGCGTTTACAGGGACGGTTGCCGCCGGGGATGTTGGGTGGATAAAATGAGCCCTGAAACCCCTGTCGATCCAAACACCTTGTATCCTATCGAAGGTATTACGAGGACTGTTTTCTTGAAAAATATTATTAAAAACCCTCAAATTCTAGTAGGCGATTATACCTATTACGATGATCCAGAGGATGTTGATAACTTCGAGAAGAATGTCTTTTATCTGTTTGATTTTGTGGGTGACAAGCTTATCATTGGCAAGTTCTGCCAAATAGCCACGGGCGTTCGATTTATCATGAATGGTTCGAACCACGCGATGGCGGGTATTTCAAACTATCCCTTTAAAGTATTGGGCGGTGCTTGGTGTGATGCATCCATGAATGTCGTCAGCAAAGGTGATACGGTGATTGGAAACGATGTTTGGATAGGGAACGCAGCTACCATTATGCCCAGGCATTCAAGTGGGGGATGGGGCTATTATTGGGACGGAGAGTTTAGTCACCAAAGACATCGAGCCCTATACCATCGTTGGCGGGAATCCTGCGTGCCCTATTCGCAAAAGATTTAATCATGAAACAATAGACTTCTTGATCAAGTTAAGCCAGTGGCACTGGGATGTAGCTAAAATCACTCAACATTTACAGGCCATTACGAATGGTGATATTGCGGCTTTAAAGCAGGTTCTAGAAACATAATTGAAAGAAGAGGGTTGATATTCGATTGCCAACATGTATAAATGTCTGCTATAGTAATGACAAATGGCATAGTGCAAACAAAAAGGAGGTCTTATGGCTGCCCTGCCCAGGAAAAAAGAGGAACTACACGGTACACCTCAGTTAGAAAAAACCGTTTCTGCACAACTTGCTAAGTTATTACATTTTAAGGAGGGACGTATCCATTCAGAAATGGATAGGGTGCGCTATATTCGCAATGGATTACCCTTTCAAACCCTTGAAGAACTTTCTTTGGAATTAGGGCTGACACAGCAAGATCTCTCAGAAACCGTGGGATTGAATATTCGAACTTTAGCACGTCGTAAAAAAGAGAAAAAATTGGATCCTCGAGAAAGTGATCGTATTTATCGTTTAGCATGGATCTACGCCCTGGCTATGGTTGTGTTAGAAAACAAAATTTTTGCCTTGAAATGGTTAACGACACCCAAAATAGCCTTAGGGGGAGAAATTCCTTTAAAGCTTCTTGATACAGAAATTGGTACCAGAGAAGTGGAACGCGTATTAGGTTGTATTGAATATGGTATTTATACGTGAGTTTTCTCAAGGTTTTTCGTATTGTTAAGGCAAAACGTTCTGAGAGTGCCTTTAGCGGAGAAGGCGCGAAACTGTTTGGGGGACGATGGCATCATCAAGGGTATACTGTTGTTTATACCTCTGGAAGTCTATCTTTAGCAGCACTAGAAATCCTAGTTAATCTCGATGAATTTCCACCCAAAGAAATACAGTATGTTTCCATAGCTGCTGTTTTACCTGAAAAAGTCGCTGTCCAATCTATGGATAGTTTGCCTGAGGGATGGGATGGCGTTCCAGCACCTATTGTTACCCAAGAATATGGTACAGACTGGATACGAAGTGCCAACACTGCAGTGCTGCGCGTGCCCTCAGCCATTATTGATAGTGAATACAACCATTTATTAAACCCGCTACATCCTGATTTTAAAAAAATAATCATAGAGGATCCGCAGCCTTTTTCTTTTGAACGATTCGCTCACTTGTAAAATTTGCTCTAGTAAAGATCCTTAAGATGCTGTTTCCCTTCCAAAAGGCTTTTTATTTCCAACCTCCTATGGTATGGTGCGCCCTGATTGCGAGGGTTCCCTGATTGATATTAACAGGCAACTGACTAGCATAAAACGGGTTGCATCCTCATTTTTATATGCGCAGCCCTTCATTGAAGAGCTTCTCTCGTTGACAGCGAGGTCCTAACACTGTAGGATCGCGCCTCCGAGAGGCTTCTTTCGTGTTTGAATGTTTAGAAATAGCAGAGGTATTAGGTCGGTATGGCAACGGTAAACCAATTAGTTCGCAAGGGTCGTCGTCCTGTTAAAACGAGAAAAAAGGCGCCTGCTTTGCAATGTTGTCCGCAGCGTCGTGGCGTTTGCTCCAGGGTTTATACGCAGACACCGAAGAAACCTAACTCAGCACTACGAAAAGTCTGTCGTGTACGCCTTACCAATGGTTTCGAGGTAACAGCTTATATCGGTGGTGAAGGCCATAACTTGCAAGAACATTCGGTGGTTTTAATCCGAGGTGGTCGTGTAAAGGATTTGCCCGGTGTGCGTTATAAAGTCATTCGTGGGCATTTGGATACGGCGGGTGTTAAAGGTAGAAAACAAAGCCGTTCCAGATACGGTGCTAAACGGGACAAAAAATAGGTTGTTTTGAAGGAAGGGGTTGGATCCATGTCGAGAAGAAGAGCCGCTGTTAAACGTGTTATCAATCCGGACCCTGTCTATGGGAGTTCCGTGCTTGCAAAATTTATTAATCATTTAATGCTGAAGGGGCAAAAATCGATTGCCGAAAGCATTGTGTATGGTGCTCTGGAACATATTCAAACACGTTTAAGACGTGATCCTTTGGCTGTTTTTGAAAAGGCCCTAGACCATATACGTCCGCTTGTAGAAGTTAAATCAAGACGTGTAGGTGGAGCAACGTATCAGGTGCCTATCGAAGTCAGTTCTAGCCGCGCTGCTGCCTTATCGATGCGTTGGTTGGTAAAATATTCCCGTGCTCGAGGCGAAAAAGGGATGTGTTTACGTTTGGCCGCTGAGATTATGGATGCTGCAGACGAAGAAAGTGGTGGTACCGGCAAGGGAGGCGCGGTTAAAAAGCGTGAAGATACGCATCGTATGGCAGAAGCAAATAAAGCATTTTCACATTACCGTTGGTAAGAGGATAAAAACGTGTCCCGTGTAACCCCTATTGAGCATTATCGTAATATCGGCATCGTGGCCCATATTGATGCAGGAAAAACAACAACCACTGAGCGTATTCTCTATTATACCGGTGCTTCTTATAAAATAGGCGAAGTCCATGATGGTGAAAGCACCACAGATTGGATGCCGCAAGAGAAAGAACGTGGTATTACGATTACTGCAGCCGCTATTACCTGCCATTGGGCGGGGATGGCGAAGCAATATCCCGATCATCGTATTAATATTATCGATACCCCGGGCCACGTTGATTTTACGATTGAAGTAGAGCGCTCCTTGCGTGTCTTGGATGGTGCTTGTGTGGTTTTCTCAGCGGTTGATGGTGTGGAGCCACAATCTGAAACTGTTTGGCGTCAAGCCAATAAATATGGTGTTCCGCGTATTGCTTTTGTTAATAAAATGGATCGCGTAGGCGCCGATTTATTCCGCGTGGTAGGGCAAATTAAAAGTCGCTTAGGGGCAACCCCTGTGCTCATTCAGATCCCTATTGGTGCAGAAGACTCTTTTGAAGGAGTCGTCGATCTGGTCCGTATGCAGGCTATTTATTGGGATGATGCGAACCAAGGTATGACCTTTGAATTAAGACCCATTGCGCCTGAAATGCAAGAGCTCTGTCAGGTATGGCGCGATAAGCTGATTGAAGCTGTCGCTGAAGCCTCTGAAGCGTTAATGGAAAAATATTTAAACGCCGAATCTTTTACAGAAGCAGAAGTGCGTAGTGGCTTAAGAGTTCTAACCCTCGGTTCAAAAGTCGTGCCTGTTTTATGTGGTACGGCCTTTAAGAATAAAGGTGTGCAGGCTATGTTAGATGCGGTCATCGATTATTTACCTGCACCGAATGATGTCACGCCGATCCAAGGTGTTTTGCAGAATAAAGATGAAACGGTAGAGAGTCGTCCTGCTTCCGATACGGAACCTTTTGCAGCCTTGGCCTTTAAGGTGATGACTGATCCTTTTGTGGGCACCTTAACCTTTTTTAGAGTCTATTCGGGTGTGCTCCAATCGGGCGATACTATTTTAAATACGGTGAAAAATAGACGTGAACGTATTGGTCGTATCTTGCTCATGCATGCCAATAATCGAGAAGAAATTAAAGAAGTACGTGCAGGTGATATTGCAGCCGCCGTGGGTCTTAAAAATACCACGACCGGCGATACCTTGAGCGATGAAGCGCGTGCCATTGTGCTTGAAAAAATGGATTTCCCAGAGCCTGTGATTGCGCTTGCGGTCGAGCCCAAAACGAAGGCCGATCAGGAAAAAATGAGCCTTGCGCTCGGGAAGTTGGCCCAAGAAGATCCTTCTTTCAGAGTGAAAACAGATGTCGAAACAGGGCAAACCATTATTTCTGGTATGGGTGAATTACATTTAGATATTATTGTCGATCGCATGCGTCGTGAATTTAAGGTTGAAGCTAATATTGGTAAGCCGCAGGTTTCTTATCGAGAGACTATTCGGAAATCAGTTGAGCAAGAAGGTAAATATATTCGTCAAACGGGTGGCCGCGGGCAGTATGGGCATGTTTGGTTAAAGATAGGGCCTGCAGAAACAGGTGCGGGCATTCAATTTTTTAATGAAATAGTGGGTGGTGCCGTACCTAAAGAATACATTCCTGCGATTGAAAAGGGTGTGCGTGAGCAAGCAGAAAATGGTGTGCTTGCAGGTTATCCTGTGGTGGATGTAACAGTTACCTTGTTTGATGGTTCTTATCACGATGTCGATTCCAATGAAATGGCTTTCAAAATTGCAGGTTCTATGGCGTTTAAAGCCGGTGCCCTGAAGGCCAGTGCAGTGCTATTAGAGCCCATTATGAAAGTCGAAGTCATTACCCCGGAAGAATACATGGGTGATGTGGTGGGCGATCTTAATCGACGACGTGGTATTATTCATGGCATGGAAGACACTGTTTCAGGAAAACATATTCGGGCCGAAGTGCCTTTGTCTGAGATGTTTGGTTATGCCACCGATATGCGTTCGATGTCTCAGGGGCGTGCAACCTATACGATGGAATTTGTACGTTATGCTGAGACACCAGCTAATATTGCCGAAGGCATTGTTGAAAAGCGTAAAGGGTAGTTTTCGATTCGAAGCATCGTTATTTTAAAGAGGTGTTGTGATGGCGAAGAGTAAATTTGAGCGAGATCTTCCACATATTAATGTAGGAACGATTGGACACGTCGATCATGGTAAGACGACCTTAACAGCCGCTTTAACGAAGGTGTTGGCAAAGAAATATGGTGG
>JAGOUJ010000023.1 GCA_018061325.1 Gammaproteobacteria bacterium | reverse complement strand
CTAAATCTCTCCCACAGGATCTCAGTCCTCAGGGGTGCATCGGCTTCCTTGTTCCCTCACTCAAGTGCCCTTAAGTGAACCACTTTAAGTGGTCAACTTCAAGATACAAGGGGTCGACCGCTTTAGCAGTCGGGGGTGAGGGCCGGAGAAGGTGGGGCGAAGCCCCGGATGAGGGTTGCAACGCGTTGTTCACCCTCTGCTCCTTCCAGATAAACAACATCTATGGACATCCTATCCTTTTGTATTTCCACGAGCATTTCTAATGTTTCATGGGCTGCATTGACCACAGTACCGATGGTTTGGGTACTATGCAGATCAGCATAGATCTTCATGCCCGGCATCGGTAGTGGTCCTTCATAAGAAGCGGCCTGTAAATAGGCGAGCTGTCGTTTGGGGGTGCTTTTGTATTCCATGCGTGCAATGACTTCTTGGCCGCAGAAACAGCCTTTGTTAAAGCTAATCGCTTTTAAGGCAATCAATCCTAAAGGATGGGGTAAAAAAAGCTCGATGGTCTGGGGGACTATTTCAGGGATCCCCGCACGAATATCAAGGGCTTGCCATTGTGCAAGATCCCCCTGCGGTGCATTAGGGTCTTCGCTTCGATCGGCTCCTACATTCGACGTGGGAAAGGGATTGGATTCCACACAGATAAAACGAGGTACGTTAGTATCTGGCAAGATTAATAACTGAATCCTTGTTAAGCGATGTCGTTCTTCGGGCATCGATCCCACAAAACCGCTGATCAAATAATCGGCGCTTTTATCTTCTAGGGTGATTTTTGAAAATCGACCATATTGTCTTAAAACTGTGAGTGTTTGAGCTAAAATACTACGTGGCAGTAACACGCAATAACCGTTTTCCGATGGCCAGACCCTGAGTAATGCACGAACCCGACCTTTCAGATTACAATAGGCGCTCCATTGATACGATCCGTGTTTTATCGCATAGATATCATTACTCAGTTGACCCTGCAAAAAAACGGCTGCTTTTTCACCGGATACAGCGATAATGCCATAGGCTTGGTTCAGATCGAAGATGTTGCCCGAGGTCTTTGGGTTCATAGTATACTCATCGTATCACAAGATGGAGATTTTCATGGCTCTAGAAACCATTGATACAGAGGTATTACAACTGCGTTGGCAATGTAGACGTGGCATGTTAGAGCTGGATCTCATGCTGGGCATTTTTTTGGATCAAGCCTATGCTTCGCTCACACAAACAGCACGCGCAGATTTCAGAAGGCTTTTAGAGGAATCTGATCAAACACTGTATGAATGGCTTATCGGGCAGGCTATACCAGAAGCAGCATCGATGCAGGCCATGGTTTTGCAGATCCGTGCTGTCCTATCACACAATCATCGTTGTCCTTCATGAATCACGTTGTTTTCTCATTAGGTTTTTCAAAAAGTTTGGCTTTTTTTTTGAGTGTCATTTATAGTTTCGCAGCCTTGATTGTATGGATGCTACCTTTAGCGTTGTTTGTGCAGTCTTTTCTATGCTTAGGTTTATTATGCTTATTCATACAAACAGGGCAACGACATTTAAGTCGTTCACACAAGGGCTCTGTGGTGTCAGTCTGGCAGGATAGCAAGGGGCGCTGGGGTTGCACCTTACAAGATGGCCGCTGTTTGAGAGGCCGTTTAAGCGCTGATACCTTTATGCATCCCTATTTATTAGTGTTAGGTTTAAGAACCAGCACGGGTACACGCTATGTGCCTATTCCAGGGGATGCCCTCGATAGTTTTGGCTTTCGTACCTTAAGTACGCGTATAAGATTTTTTGAATAGCCTGTGCATCTACACTAACATCTTTTTGGAAATAAGTTTTTAAATTAACTAAGATCAATAGGTAGGATCCAACCTGTTCTTCATACAGGGTGCGGTCCCAGACCTAAGGGGGAATAGTTAATGCCGGATAATCGCTTAGATATTCAATTAATTGAAGCGGCTAAACAAGGCGATCCTAAAGCTTTTGATATTTTAGTTGTGCGCTATCAAGCACGGGTTAGCAAAATTGTGATGCGCTTTATTAAAGATCCCCATGAAACCTTAGATATTTGCCAAGAAATTTTTATAAAAATTTACCGTGCCCTTGATAAATTTAGGGGAGACAGCTCTTTTTATACTTGGTTGTATCGAGTGGCGATTAATACCGCTAAAAATTATCTCCTATTGAGAGAGCATGCCTTGCCTTCTATCGATCTAAATACCCTAGAAATCGATCATTTTTTAATGCGACATACACCAAAAGACCAGGCCACACCTGAGCAGTTGATGATTCGGGATCAGGTTGAAAAAATTATTTACGATACTATTAATGGATTGCCCGATGATTTGCGAAAAACCATAACCCTGCGTGAATTAGAAGGTAAATCCTACGATGCCATTGCAGGGATTATGAATTGTCCTATTGGTACGGTACGATCCCGGATCTTTAGGGCACGTTCCACCATTGATAAGAACGTACAGTCTTTATTGTAAAGCTGCCCACCCTCTACTATAGGTTAGAAAGCGATTGCTTTATGAGCTGAGGGATCCGTTGGTATGTCAGGCGTGAAAAAAACTTCCGGGTCCATTCTGGTGGTAAGCACCTTAATTCTGTCTATATTGGCAGGCTTAAGTATTGCGACCATGCAAAATGTGGTGACGGAATACCAATTAAGCACCCACGATCAGGATAAGAACTTAGCGTTAGCCTCGGCCCAATACGCTTTAGCAGAGGCCAAAAGGCTTTTACTCACCCAGTGGGCTCCGGGCGCCACGCCTTGTGGGCCACCCATTGGGGGTTGTGTGAATGGTAGTGGCATCCCTGTATCGACGAATGGGATTGCGGTATGGAGCTATGCGGCTTTTGCAGGGAGTTCCGATCTAGCTCAGCAACCTGGTAGTTATTTTCTAAGCAATGCCCAAGCCACACCCACTGTACCCAATGCTAAAGTCGCTAAGGCGCCTCGATTTTTTGTGATTGATTTAGGTTGTGATCCTTATTCCAAAGCCAATATTTACCGCATTGTGGCGATGGGCTTTGGGGCTTCCGTGAATACGACCGCTTATGCCGAAAGCCAATTGACCATGCCCCTCAGTGGCCAAAATAGCTATACCAACGCACTCACCACCGCTGTTTATGGGGTAGCTGTAACGGCTAGCGGCGTGCCTACACCGCAGATTTATAATCTAGCCTCTTCAACCAATAGTAAGACGCTTTTTTTTAATAGTGTGTCTGGTGCTTGCAGCAGTCCCAGCCAAAGTAATGGCACAGGTGCCACTTGCGAACGGAATTGCATGAATGAAGTACGGGTTAAGGGTTATAGTTATTACAACACGAACCGCTGTACCTGGGTGTATGGGGATTGGGTGAGTGGAAGCAACCAAAGCACGCTGACGCTGAATAGCAATGGCTCAGGGGGTACGGTTAGCCTGAGCTGCGGTCCTTGTCAGACGGCGATGCCGGTGCCTGTGGCTGCCTGTGCTTCAGGCCAATACAATAGTTGTACAGGTAGTTGTGTGGTAAATACCCCTCCAGCCTGCACGGGGGGAAAAGTATGGAATGGAACGACTTGTGTCTGTCCTGCTAGCTTACCCAATCTAGGGAGTGATGGTACATGTTATGCAGCGTGTGTGGGTGTCAACAGTCCTATCACAAGTATACCGCTTTTTCGTGCAACGGCTATTCCCTATTGGAATGATGTACAGAATAAATGTGGATCATGTGATAGATATGATGGTAGCCCTGGAGCAGACCTAGGCTTAGATAAGCCAACGCATTTATGTCTGTATCACTACTCTAGTAATACTGTGCAAGTACAGTGTTCGAATGAACAATATGAGGCCTGTAATCCTGCTAATATTCTCTGCACCAAAGCGGGTCAGGTGCAGAAAGGCTACTGTCAGCTAAAGGGGGGCATTACCTGTACTCAAAACGGGAATGATAATCAGATTTGTACGGCATGGTGTTCCAAAGATTACCCATATTGTCCGGGTGCTAATTACATAACTGTTCCCTAACCCCTATTGATCAGGGCAAATCCACGCTGGCCGAAACAAGTTGATAAGCCTTTTTAAAATTTAAGGTCTGGAAAGATTGAATCAAAGATTCATCCATACCCGCATAGATTAGATAGCCTTTAGGGCAACGATCGCCCACCAGTTTTTTAAAAAAATGTAAGCCTTTGAAAAAATCCTGATGCACTGTTTTTGAGGATTTAACTTCTATCGGAATAAGCGCGTGAGAGACCTTATAAATAATATCCACTTCCTTTTGTTGACTGTCTCGATAAAAATAAAAATGTGGATCTTTGCCTTGATTAAGGCGTGCTTTTATGAGTTCCAAAAGCACTAGATTTTCTATTAATCCCCCTCTTAAGGGATCGCGTGCTACTTGGGCGATGGTTTCAATATCCAGCAAATAGCTGACGATGCCTACGTCTGTAAAGAAAAGCTTGGAAGATTTAATGATGCGTTTCCCAAAATTTTCAAAGTAGGGCTCTAATCTAAAAATAATAAAAGAGGCTTCTAAGATGGATAGCCATTCCCTAATAGTATGCCCAGATAATCCTAGTTCATTGCCAAGGCTATCATAATTGATTAATTGCCCCACACGACCTGCACAGAGTTTCATAAATTTTTGGAACAGGGATAGATTTTTTATATTAATAAGCTGTCGTACATCGCGTTCAATATAGGTTTGAAAATAATTTCGGTAAGCTTTTGTGGGATCTAACTGTTCTTTATGAATTCTTGGGAAAAAACCATATAGTAAATATTCATCCAAAGATAATTCAATATTTGCCTGCTGTAATTCTTGAATACTGAAAGGTAGCAAACGTAAAAGGGCAGTTCTACCTGCTAAGGATTGGGTGATTGCTTCGTGCAAGGCTAATTGATGGCTGCCCGTAAGTACATAGAGCCCCTTTTCATCGGGACGTTCATCAACCCTGACTTGAATGTAAGATAATAGCGCTGGCAAGCGCTGAATTTCATCCACAATAGCCCCCTCGGGGTATTGTTCTAAAAAGCCTCGCGGATCCATCGCAATCTGTTGACGTGTATCATGGGCTTCGAGATTGACATAGGGTTTGTGAGGAAAAGTGGTTTTGGCGAGCATGGTTTTGCCTGATTGACGCGGGCCCGTGAGCGTCACAACGGGATACTGATCCATGAGGGTTTGCAATTCTTTTTTTAAGGTTCGCTCGATAATCATGGGGGTAGTATAGCAAAGTTTAGAAAAAATAAACAAATCAGAAGTTATACTTCCGATTTGTAAAAATACTCATAGCCAATTGATTTATAAATAAAAAATAATAATCATTCCATAATCATAAGGCAGCTCTGAAGAGGGGTGATTGGTTTAGGATGAACTACACTAAAAAGGTTCTAGTCTTGAGAGCGCATTGTGCAGGGTTATCCAAAAAACCGCGGGTCCATTTTGGTGGCCAGCACCTTAATTCTGTCTATATTGGCAGGCTTAAGCATTGCAACGATGCAAAATGTGGTGACGGAATACCAATTAAGCACCCATGATCAGGATAAGAACTTAGCGCTAGCCTCGGCCCAATATGCTGTAGCAGAGGCCAAAAGGCTTTTGCTCACCCAGTGGGCCCCGGGCGCCACGCCTTGTGCAACGATTGCAGGCTGTGTGGATGCCTCAGGCACACCGAAGGCGCCGAGTACGCCCGTGGGTGCAACGGCTATTGGGATTGCGGTATGGCGCTATGTGGCTTTTGCAGGTAGCTCCGATCTGGCCCAGCAACCCGGTAGTTATTTTAGGACGAATGCACAAGCCACACCCAATAAGCCCAATAGCAAAGTGGCTCAAGCGCCTCGATTTTTTGTGATTGATTTAGGTTGTGATCCTTATTCCAAAGCCAATATTTACCGTATTGTAGCGATGGGCTTTGGTGCGTCTATTAATACGACGGCTTATGCGGAAAGCCAATTAACCATGCCCCTCAGTGGCCAAAATAATTATACGAATGCACCCACCACGCCGGTTTATGGGGTAGCTGTGACGGCTAGCGGCATGCCTACACGCCAGATTTATAATCTGGCTTCTTCAACCAATAGCAAACTTCTTTTTTTAATAGCGTGACAGGTTCTTGTAGCAATCCAGGTCAAAGTAAGGGCAGCGGTGCGACTTGTGAACGGAATTGTGCGAATGAAGTGTGGGTGAAAGCCTATAGTCGTTACAACACTAATAGCTGTACATGGGTATATGGGTATTGGGCGAGTGGGACCAACCAAAGCACGCTGAGGCTGAATAGCGATGGCTCAGGGGGTACCGTAGCTCTCAGTTGTGGTCCTTGCGGAACGATAGCCGTGCCGGTGGATGCCTGTGTTTCAGGTCAATACAATAGCTGTGCTTGTCCGGCCAAGCAAACCTGGAATGGCAAACAGTGTGTCGCTTGTATCGGTGGTGTTGTTACCGATAATGTGTGTACTTGCCCGACAAATAGTTGCCGGTGTCCGTCGTGGATGATAAAAAAGGCTTCTGCGAATTGTACGCTTCCTACCTCTCCTGCTCATAGTTGTTCGAACTCCGAAGCCTTTCGTGACCGCTGTTGTGAACCCACTGGTGGTCGTGTGTGGAAGGGGACGGCTTGTGTATGTCCGACGGACGGGTCGAAGCTGGGATGGTAGTGCCTGCGTGTGTCCAGATGGTTGGAGTGTGAATGATACTGGGTGTCAAAAGTGTAATTCTTGGCGTGTGAGTGATCCAGCGCGTGCTGAGAACGATTGTGATTGGGGAAGCATTGTAGGAGGAAATGGAAGCTGTAGTGTTTAGGGGCTGTAATTCTAAGGACATGTTTGGTACGTGTTGGGAATGGAAATATAGGTGTTGTTGCTATCGAAATTAAATCATGTGTCTAATAATACAAAATAAAGCAAGTCAACATTCTTTGGTGCATCGCACGTTGAAATAAGCTAAGATAAGCCCCTTATGCAATATATCCGTAATTTTTCCATTATCGCCCATATTGATCACGGTAAATCGACCCTTGCCGATCGCTTTATTCAGCACTGTGGGGGATTAAGCGATCGGGAGATGTCCAACCAAGTTTTAGATTCCATGGATCTAGAGCGGGAACGGGGCATTACCATTAAGGCTCAATGTGTCTCACTCGATTTTAAATCCAAAGATGGCCATACCTATGCGCTTAATTTTATTGATACCCCAGGGCATGTGGATTTCGCCTACGAGGTATCGCGATCCTTAGCGGCTTGTGAAGGTGCGCTTTTGGTGGTGGATGCTGCCCAAGGGGTTGAGGCCCAAACCGTGGCCAATTGCTATACAGCCCTCAATCAAGGTTTAGAAGTCATTCCTGTTCTCAATAAAATTGATTTGCCCCAGGCAGAGCCTGAGCGTGTGATGCAAGAGATTGAGGAAATTATTGGCTTAGATGCTTCTGATGCTATTCGTATTAGTGCCAAAAGTGGCATTGGGGTGCCCGAACTCTTAGAAGACCTGGTCAAAAAAGTCCCTCCCCCTGTGGGTGATCCCAATGGGCCCTTACAGGCCCTGATTATTGATTCCTGGTTTGATCCCTATTTAGGTGTGGTTTCCCTCGTACGTATTAAACACGGTGTCTTGCGTAGAGGGGATAAATGCCTGGTGATGTCGACAGGTAAAACCCATACCGTGGATGACGTCGGTATTTTTACCCCCAAACGCGTGAAAAAAACAGCCCTTCATACGGGAGAAGTGGGTTTTGTGATTGCAGGCATTAAAGAAATTTATGGTGCGCCGGTAGGGGATACACTAACGCTTGCCAATAATCCTGCTAAAGCGCCTTTACCGGGTTTTGCGGTGTGTACGCCTAAAGTCTATGCGGGTTTATTTACGGTAGATTCAGAAGATTATGAAGATTTTCGCGAAGCTTTATCTAAATTAAAACTCAATGATTCAGCGCTTTTTTATGAGCCTGAATCTTCCGAAGCCTTAGGCTTTGGTTTTCGCTGTGGATTTTTAGGCTTGTTGCATATGGAAATTGTGCGAGAACGTTTAGAAAGAGAATATAACCTCAACCTTATTACCACAGCGCCTACCGTTATTTTTGAAATAAAAACCCGTCAGGATACGATTCTCTATGTGGATAATCCTTCTAAATTACCCGATCCCTCCAAAATTGACGAGATGCGCGAACCTATTGTGGAAGCCAGTATTTTGGTGCCACAGCTGTACTTAGGCAATGTCATAGGCCTGTGTACCGACAAACGCGGTGTGCAAAAGAAAATGCTCTATGTGGGTAATCAGGTTGCCTTAACCTATGAAATACCCATGAATGAAGTAGTCTTAGATTTTTTTGATCGCTTAAAGTCGGTCAGTCGGGGTTTTGCCTCTTTGGATTACCATTTTGTACATTTTCAGCCGGCTGATTTGGTCAAGTTGGATATTCTCATTAATGGTGACAAAGTCGATGCCTTGGCTTGGATTGTGCATCGAAGCCATGCAAATTCGCGGGCTCGGGAATTAACGGAAAAATTGCAAGAGATTATTCCCAGGCAAATGTTTGATATTGCCATTCAAGCAGCCATTGGTGCACATGTGATTGCGCGCACAACGGTGAAAGCCCTTCGAAAGAATGTAACGGCCAAATGTTATGGTGGCGATATTACCCGCAAGAAAAAATTATTAGAAAAACAAAAGGCGGGTAAGAAACGTATGAAGCAAGTGGGCAAAATTGAAATTCCCCAAGAGGCTTTTTTAGCGATTTTAAAAGTAAATAAGGAAAAGAAATGAGGTTTGCTGAGATTTTATTGGGTGTTACCACCCTTACAGGCCTTATATGGGCCGTGGACAGTGTTTTTTTTAAACATCAAAGAATGATGTCTGTGATACCCCAAGATGCGACAACCTTTCAGGAACCCTGGTGGGTGGAATATGCCAAGGCTTTTTTTCCGGTGTTATTGTTGGTGTTAGTGTTGCGATCTTTTTTGGCAGAGCCTTTTCGTATTCCTTCGGGATCGATGCACCCAACGCTGATTGAGGGCGATTTTGTGCTCGTGAATAAATACACTTATGGTTTAAGATTCCCAGCCTTTGGCTACAAATTTTTTGAGATTGGCCATCCCAAGCGAGGCGATATTATTGTTTTTAAACACGGCGATATGGATTTGATTAAACGTGTGGTAGGGCTTCCTAAAGAACATATCCAATACAAAGATAAAGTAATTTATGTGAATGGCAAGCCTATTCCCCAGACTTTTGAAAAAGAATTAGTCGATGTGGATGATCGTGGTGTGGGACACACCGTGCGCGTATTGCGTGAAACCTTGGGAGAAACCACCCATCAATTGTTGGTACAACCCTCGCCTCCCACGGCACCTTCTGTGCATTATCCTTATGACGATGTGCTCGTGCCGGAGCAATCCTATTTTGTGATGGGTGATAACCGTGACAATAGCAAGGATAGCCGTATGTGGGGCTTTGTACCGGACGAGGCCATTCAAGGCAGAGCTTTTGGGATTTGGATGAGCTTGACACCCTATACCGCCGAGGATAGCACTTGGCAGTGGTTTCATTGGATCACGGGCATGACCTGGGATAAATTAAAACACTGGGTCCGTTTTGAACGGTTGACACTGGATCTGCAGTAATGCATCTATCTTGGTATTGCTTCGCCCCCTTTTCTAAAAGGGGCAATCGCATAGGCCGATTTCAGGGTCTGTTTTCATTCAGTTTCCCATCATGAAAAAAAGCAAAACGACGTCTACAGTATTGTTAGAACCCCTTATGCGGGTACTGGGCCATCACTTTAGCAAGCTGCCGCTCCTACAGGCTGCACTCACGCATCGATCGAGTACCGGTTTTAATAATGAGCGTTTAGAATTTTTAGGGGATGCTATTTTAAATTTTGTGATCGCCGATAAGCTCTATCAAGGTTTTGAGCATGCTTCGGAGGGCGATCTGAGTCGCATGCGAGCCTCTCTAGTAAAAGGGCAAACCCTGGCTGAAATAGCCCAGGATTTAGGGTTGGGTGCTTTTTTAAAACTGGGTGTAGGCGAGCGAAAGAGTGGGGGTTTTCGCAGAGAATCTATTTTAGCCGATGCCCTGGAAGCTATTGTGGCCGCTATTTATCTGGATGCAGGTTTAGAGCGTTGTACGCTTTGTATTACACAGTGGTATGAAAGTCGACTCGAGACTTTGCTGCCCAATGCTTGTCATAAAGATCCCAAAACACGTCTACAAGAGTGGTTGCAGGCCAAACAGTTGCCCTTACCAATCTATACCGTATTGGAGATTAAAGGCGGTGCGCATGATCCTATTTTTAGCGTACAGTGCTGCATTAGCAGCCTGTCTTTAGAAGCTTTAGGTGTAGCGAACAGTCGTCGTAGGGCAGAACAGGCAGCCGCCGAGCATTTATTGAATCAGATGGAAACACAGCATGGAAAATAATGTGAAAGAAGAACCCACGCGTTCAGGTTTTGTGGCCATTGTAGGCCGTCCTAATGTGGGAAAATCAACCCTATTAAATGCCTTATTGGGTAAAAAATTAAGTATTACTTCGCGCAAGCCGCAAACCACCCGACATCGATGGCTGGGTGTGCACACGACAGGTGCTGTTCAAACCATCTATATCGATACCCCTGGGATGGATGACCGTGAAAACACGGCGCTGAACCATGCCATGAATCGTTCAGCACGGGCAGCGATGGTCGATGTGGATGTGGCGGTCTTTGTGGTGGATGGACTTAAATGGAATCATGGTGATGATCAGGTTCTAGCCCTCATGAAACACTGTCAATGTCCGCGGATCTTGGTTGTCAATAAAATGGATACCTTACACAAGGACGATTTATTAAGCTATTTGCCGCTATTAGCTGCCAGATTGCCCTTTGAAACAGTCATCCCTTTATCGGCTAAACGTAAGGTTAATCTAAAAGCCTTACGCGAAAAAATAGCCACCTTGTTACCCTATGGCCCCCATTATTTCCCAGCCGATCAGGATACCGATCGCTCCCTACGATTTAGAATGGCGGAAATCATTCGGGAAAAAATTATTCGTTTATTTGGCGATGAATTGCCTTATGTGTGCACGGTAGTCATTGATGATTATAATGACAAAATGACGGTTCCTTTGATTAGTGCCATTATTTGGCTTGAGAAAGAGGGGCAGAAGGCTATTTTAATTGGTAAGCAGGGTGAAAAAATTAAAAAAGTGGGGATCCGTGCCAGGCATGATATTGAGAATCTGGTGGGCAGGCAGGTGAATCTAAAACTGTGGGTTAAGATACGTCGTGGTTGGTCGGATGATCAAGCAGCGCTGAAGCGCTTCGGTTATGGGGAGTAAAGGGTGCGACTTGTCTTAGAACCAGCCTATATCCTACATGCTTGGCCCTATCGAGAAACAAGTCTTTTATTGGATGTATTCACCCGGGACCAGGGCAGAATCGGGGTGTTGGCCAAAGGTGTCAAAAAACCCAAATCACTGGCTAAAAGCCTCTTACAGCCCTTTGTCCCTTTATTTTTATCGTGTGCAGGCAAAACGGACTTGCTGTTATTACAAGCGGTCGAGTTAAGAGACTCGGTTTGTTTTTTAAAAGGGCGACCCTTACTGTGCGCACTTTATATGAATGAACTCTGTGTACGTTTAATGCATCGCTTTGATCCCAACCCCGCATTGTTTGAACACTACGAACAGGCTTTAGCAGGATTATTAGCCTTGGAATCGGAGCAAAAAGTTTTAAGGATCTTTGAAAAATCGCTGCTTCAAGCCTTAGGTTATGCCTTGCCCTTAGGGGGCGATGTGCTTATTCCAGAGGCTTGGTATCACTTCGATCCCGAACATGGACCTTTATTACAGACACCCTTATCCTCGAGTAGTCCGCAATCACAGTCTCTGTTTAGGGGGAGCACCTTGTTGGCTTTTGCCCATGAACGTTTGGAAGATAGTGGCGTATTATCGGAGATCAAGCGTTTAATGAAGCAGGTCCTAGCGCTTTATTTGGGACCCAAGCCTTTACAAACCCGAGCGCTGTTATGAGTATTGTGGGTATTGGTTCCGATTTGGTTTCGGTTGCAAGGATCCGTACGCTTTTTGAACGTTATGGAACGGCTTTTGGACGTCGTATACTCACCCCTTCTGAAAAAATGGATTTACAGGTCTCCAAGGACCCCGTCGCTTTTTTAGCGAAGCGCTTTGCTGCAAAAGAAGCCATGGCCAAGGCCTTGGGCACGGGTTTTAGACCGGCAGGTGTGTTGTTAACCGATATTGGTGTACATCATGATCCAGGAGGGCGTCCTTATCTTGTGTGTACGGGGGGAGCCGCGCAAGCGATGCAAAAACAGCAGGTACTTGCAAGCCATCTCAGTTTGTCCGATGAAAGGGAATTTGCTTTAGCCTTTGTGGTCTTGGTCGGCGCTTAAAGCCTGCAGTCTGGGGTCTGCTTTGGCCTCCGCAAGCAATCCATCCATACAATCATTGAATGCCTTAAGGGCAGATTCAATGCCCGCTATGGATCCCGTGGTACAGACCTTCTCGAGTCTCTTGGTACAGTCTTTCAGCAAAGGTACACCGCAATACGCACAAGCCCCCTGTAATTTATGGGCTTGTGCTTCGAGTTCGGCCCATTTTTTTTGTTGATAATAACGATTAAATAGAACTCTATTAGTCGGTAATTCTTGAACAAAAAGACCCAGTAATTGGGTGGCTAAAAGAGTATCTCCCGCAGACATGATTTCTGCTAAAGACCAGTCAATATGTTTTTTTTGTCCATCCATTGTGGCTATAATACATGGCCGAGTTATTAAAAACCATGAAACAAGGAATAAAAAATGACGATGCGCGTGGTCTTATTGGGTGCACCGGGTGCAGGTAAAGGTACGCAGGCCTCTTTAATCTGCAAAACATTTGATTTAGCACGTTTCTCCACAGGTGATATGCTGCGTGCAGAAGTATTAGCAAAGAGCACAATAGGTCAGTCCGTGGCCGAGATAATGGCCCGTGGGCAATTGGTACCCGATGCTATCGCCATACAGCTTATTCAGACACATGTACAAGCCCTCGCGGATGCGCAGGGCTTTTTATTAGACGGTTTTCCACGCACCTTAGAGCAAGCACAAGCCCTAGAAAACGCGGGTATTTACATGGATCAGGTGATTTATCTGGAAGTACCCGATGAAACGATTATTCAACGACTCAGTGGCCGACGGATTCATCCGGCCTCTGGGCGTACTTATCATCTACAGACACATCCTGCACAAGTGGATGATCTGACGGGTGAGCCTTTGGTACAACGTGAAGATGACAGTGAGGCTGTAGTGACTAGACGCTTGGCTATTTACCATCAAACCACAGAACCACTCATTGCATGGTATGCACAAAAAACACTTAAATTTATAAGGGTTTCTGGTATTGGAACTGTAGAAACGATAGGGTCTAATATTGAAAAAGCGATGCGCACTTAGGATGTTTTTCGCAGTCTTTGTTTCTGATATTCAGTATGCTATGCTGCGCCTCTCAAGGATATGGCTCAGGTATTGTTTAAACAGGTTGAGAGAGAACTATGTACCATTCTGATATTTGTGCTATGTTTGTATTGTCCAACGATTGTGTTAAGCCACAGGAGAATAGAGAATGGCAAAGGTTAAAAAAGTTGTAAAAAAAGTGAAAGCTAAAGCGAAGAAAGTTGTAAAAAAGGTTAAGGCCGCTGTGATGAAAGCCGCTGCCAAGCCTAAGAAGGTCGCCAAGAAGAAGGCCACGGTTAAAAAGGCAGTTGTTAAGAAAGCTGCTGTCAAGAAAACCGTAGCCAAGAAAAAGGCTAACAAGAAGGTAGGTGTTAAGAAGACTGTTCGTAAGACGGCTACCAAGAAAGCAGTCACCAAGAAGAAAGTAGGCGCCAAGAAAGCTGTTCGTAAGACAGTTGCTAAGAAAGGCGCTACGGTCAAGAAAACAGCTAAAAAAGCTGTTGCGAAAAAGGCTCCTAAAAAGATAGCCAAGAAGCCAAAAAGCGTTCGTAAATCAAAGGCGACGGGTATCAAGAAAGTTGTTAGAAAAGGTACAAAATCACGTCGTGCAGCCGCTAAGCCTGTATTAGCAGCCGCGGTCTAAGACTTATAGAACCCTTGAGCGTCATCCCGTATTGCTGTAAAGCAGAGGGATGGCGTTCTGTTATAGGGGAATGACATAAGCCTTTGTAGGCATGACGACTTCAGCATGAAAATCTTAGCATTAGAGACTTCCACCGATAGTTGTTCAGCAGCCCTTTTGCTGCCCGATCGACAGCTAAGCGCTTCGAGGGTGGAACCCCGGTCTCATACCCGTTTATTATTACCGATGATTGATGATCTCTTAAAGCAAGGTTCTACCAGCTTAGCAGCTTTAACCTGTCTGGCTTTTGGCTGTGGTCCAGGTAGCTTTACAGGCTTGCGTATTGCTTGTAGCACTATTCAGGGTCTAAGTATGGCGCATGATAAGCCCATCCTGCCTATTTCCAGCTTGCGTGCGCTGGCGCAGCGCATCTACAGAGAGTCTAATCATCCCCGGGTCTTTGCCTATCTGGATGCACGCCAGGGGCAGATTTATGGTGGGCACTATGCCATCGATGCCGCTTGCTTGATGCAGATGGTACATGCGGATGCAGTCTATCCTTTAGAAGCCCTCACAGACTTTGAAAAGGATTGGACAGTCGCCACGGGATACCCACAGGCTCAGGATCTCTTGAGTATGGCCGTGGAGGGTTATCATGCAGGTAAAGCATTTGGTGCAGCCGATCTAAACCCTGTGTATTTAGCGTCTTTGTTCCAACAAGACTAGCGTTAAAATCCGTTCATAGATCTTCGATAGCGCATCTAAATCTTCAATGCGCACGCACTCATTGATAGCATGAATACTCTTATTGCAAAGACCGAATTCAATCACTTCTGTACCGAGCGGTGCAATAAAGCGCGCATCAGAAGTTCCACCACCCGTCCATAAATGCGGCTGTAGCCTAAGCGTTTCGACAATGGCTTGTTCACAGGCTTGTGTGAGAGGACCGTAGTGGCTGATAAAAGGTTGTCCTGATACATGCCAGTCTAAGGTGTATTGCAGCGGATAGCGTTTTAAGACATCTTGCATGCGTGTTAGCAAAGAATCCGGGGTTGATGCAGGGCTAAAGCGCCAATTAAAAGTACAACTTAATTCATTCGGAATAACATTGGTGGCACCGGTGCCTGCTTGAATATTAGAGTATTGAAAACCCGTGGGTGGAAAATGCGGAACAGCTTCATCCCAGTGAAGGGTTGCGACTTCGGCTAAGGGTGCTAAAGCTGCATGAATGGGGTTTTTTGCTTGATCGGGATAAGCAATATGGCCTTGTTTACCCTGAATTTTTAAGGTTCCATTGAGCGAGCCCCGACAACCCGGTTTAATCGTATCGCCTAATCGCTCTCGGCTGGTGGGTTCACCGACGAGGCAATAATCTATAGGAAAAGGTGGTGTTTGGGATTGTAAATACTCTATCACTTTGAGTGTCCCATTTTCTGCAATGCCTTCTTCATCACTGGTGATGAGAAAGGCAATCGCACCCTTATGATCGGGGTATTGTTTTAGAAAACGCTCAACGGCCGTTATCATTGCGGCCAAACCACCTTTCATATCAGCCGCTCCCCGACCGAATAAAAAACCCTCACGAATACTGGGGCTAAAAGGGGGCGTTTCCCAGTTGTTAAGATTACCAGGGGGTACCACATCGGTATGGCCTGCAAAGACCAGTGTGGGTCGGTCTTGGCCGCGCACAGCCCATAGATTATCCACATCCCCAAAGCGCAAATGGGTTATCCTAAAACCACAGCGTGTTAGGCGTTCAGCCAATAGCTTTTGACAGCCTGCATCCACCGGCGTGACCGAAGCACAGGCAATTAATTGTTCTGTTAATAATACAGTGGGACTTAAATCGTTCATTGCAGTGTAAGGGCCTCTCTTAAAATCGTATTAATACCGGTTTTTTGACGGGTTTGCGCATCCACTTTTTTTACGATAATAGCGGCTTGTACGCTATAACGTCCTCCTTCACGGGGGAGGGTTCCGGGTACCACCACACTATAGGCGGGTACACGGCCATAATAGGTTTCTTGGGTTTCACGATCATAAATGGCGGTGCTTTGGCCAATACAAGTACCCATGCTAAGGACAGAACCTTGTTCGATAATGATCCCTTCAACGATTTGCGATCCCGCACCAATAAAACAGTGGTCTTCAATAATCGTTGGATTCGTTTGTAAAGGTTCCAAAACACCCCCGATCCCCACACACATCGAAAGATGGACTTGCGCACCGATTTGCGCACAGGATCCGACTGTGACAAAGCTATCCACCATCGTACCTGATCCAATAGAGGCACCGATATTGATAAAACTCGGCATAATAATGGCACCTTTTGCGATATAAGCGCCACGTCGAATACTGGCCGGTGGGACAATACGTAATTTTAAGTTTTGGAAATCTTCGGCTGTTGTATGTCTAAAACGCAGCGGCACTTTGTCATAAAATTGGGTAAAGCTGCCTTGTAGAGGGCTGCTTTCATGGGTTAAAAAATAAAGCAGAATCGCTTGTTTAATCCAGACTTGCGTTTGCCATTGTTTTTCAAGCAGGTTATAGGTAGCTGCACGCAAAGTCCCGTCTTCTAAACCCTCCATGACTTCTTCTAAGGCACCCAGAAGATGGGGTGTGGCTGTTTGTGGGTTTAGGCTTTCACGGGCTGCATAAGCTGATTGGATACGCTGTTCTAGAACTGTGCTCAAAAAAGACTCCTTTATAGCGATAACACCGCAGGGATGGGTAGTTTAACGTCGAATAGCTACCCTGTACAGGGTGCATTGCAGTTTATGGTGGTGGGCTGGAGGTCGCTAGTGGCGTAGTATTTGAGCTGTTTGTGAGAACCTCTGGGTTAAGCGTAGAACGATATAAATAGTGAAGCGGTCTTTGTAGGGCAGCAGCCATGGTAGGTGTTGTGGGTACATTGGCCCTTATTTTTGCGCCTATTTTTACCCCCGCAGAATACAATAGCGCAGTCGCTTGGTCTGCATAAGAAGTTATTGGCTCTTGGGTAAGAGAAAGGGCTCTATCCGTTTCAGAAGTAGAAAGTATAGTCTCCGTAGGTGTTGAATTTGATGGAACAGATTGTTCCTGTGCATTAGATGGAACAGGTGGGGCTAGGAGAGCTTCGTAGGATTCGTTGAGGGAAGGATGGGCGGAAAGCTTATAGCCTATCAGTTCCATAACTCTTTTTTCGAGGGTCACACAAAGGCTTATGTTTTTGAAAGTAACAGCCATTAGATTACTATCACATACAATGGGTGCAATGTGCTCTAAATAGGCTACTAAGATAGCTTTATCTTGGGGTCTTAACCAATACCCCTGTTCTAGAAAAACCTTTGCAACATCTAGGTGTCCTTCTAAAATGGCTGAAACTAGAGGTGTATGATCGCTTTGGTTTAAGGCTAAAGCATCAACCCGTTGTTTTAGAAGATAAAAAACCACCTCTGGGTGGTTATGGAAAGCGCCCACGTGAAGTGGTGTATCACCGTCTTTATTGGCCTCTTGAAGGGGCGCATCATAACCCACTAAAAATGTTAGTAAATCCAAATCGCCTCGTGCACAAGCAAGGTGTGAAGCTGTTGAATCATAATCATTCTTTGCATGAATGTCTTGGACACTCAAATAATGTTCTTGCTCTATAAAAAGCTTTACAATGTTTAGATGTCCTTCTAAAAGGGCTACCCCTACAGGGGTATGACCGTTTTGGTTTAAGGCCGAAACATGAACCTTTTTTTCAGGCGGTTGTTCCAGAAGATAGCGAACCACTTCTGGTTTGTTACGAGAAGCCGCCACATGGAGTGGTGTATCATAACCTTTTACACCTTGAAGGGATGCACCTAATGTCACTAGCAATTTCACCAAATCCAAATCATCTCGTGCACAAGCAACATGCATGGGTGTCCAGAAAGCATCATCGGTTGCGTTAATATCAGCATTGTTGTGAATCAATCGTGCTATAAAATGATGCCGACATTCCTTCGTTAAAAGCATGGCATAATGGATGGGGTAACGCCCATACTCATCTGGAAACATAGGTATAGGTATGGTTCCCAATAAAGCGTCAGCAAGTGTTAGGGTATTGTTGGCACAGGCTATATGAAAGGCCTTGGGACAGGCTTCTAGTAGATGATCTTGCCAATCGCTATTCCATGCCTCTAGACCCATAAGATCTTGTTCAACACAGAGTCTGAATATTTGATAATAATCAGGATGTTTATTTTGGCTAATCTCTCCTTTTTCTTGTTGTTGTATTAAAAAAGATTCGGATGTTCCTAAATCAAAAGCCAATTTTAAATTAGTTGCCCTTACGAAAAGTTTATCACGATTTTTTTCGGTGATGGGAAGACTCTCTCGTCTTTTTTCAAGAAGGTCAAAAGCTTCTTCGGGACTTAAATCAATGCTAAAGGTCATGTCTAGACCGGGTTCTTCAGGTAAAACAATGGTGCTTTGAATAGACTGAAGGGCTGTATGATACTCTGCCTGAATACCTTCGATGACTAGAGGCAAAAAAGTTTTTTGTGCTAAAAGCTTTTTTTTCAGAAAATGTTGTTGAATGGTTTCGTATGGATCTGCTGTTTCATAGGGGCTGTCAGAGCCTCGTTTTTTTAAGGCTATTATAATGGGTTTGTTTGGATCATGCTCATAAGCAACCATTTGTTTTTTTGCTTCATTCGGCGTTAAAGGTAAACGCCATTGTTGGTGTATTTTAACATGATCTTCATTGGGAACAGAAAAATTACCTATAGGTTCCAAGATGAGAATGGCTTCGATCATAATTTCGTATTTGTTTTGTAGGTCTTGTATGATGTTCGGATCAAAGGGTTTGCTTAGTAATTGTGAGGTGTATTTTTCTTGAAGGGCATAAATCTGTGTTTTTTTTCTTAGTATATGAAATTCATCCCATATACCTTTAAGGTAATTATCGATAGATAAAGTATCGATGTGTACTTCCGTGAGAACAGAACGATCGTAGTCATTTATTTTTAAATCATTTTCCAATGTCAAAAGAGATCCTATGGTTTTTTCAGGCATGTTATTTAAATCATTTTCGCGTTTTAAGTGTTCATTCAGAAATATTCTGTCTAAATCAGTCAACCAAACACCATCTCTAAAGAAGGTTATAATCATTACTTTATTGTTTTCTAAAATAGCTTTTGCTAGAGATGATTGTCGTTCTTGATTAAGAACAAAAGGATCAGCCCCATGCTGTAATAGATATCCGACAATGTTCACTCGCTGACATTCGGATGCCAGATGAATGGGCTTTAAACGATAATGTTCCTTTTCTACAATCCCATCAACATGAGCCCCATGTTGGTGTAAAAAAATGACTAAATCCAAACGATCACACATAATGGCTACATGCAAGGGGGTGTAGCCAAAAGGTCCTCTGGCATTTACATCCGCCTTATGGGCTAAAAGATATTCCAAGACAGCAGTACCCTCACCTTTTTTAGAGCCTATTACTGCATAATGAATGGGATAGTAGCCGGCATTATTTTTTTGTTGTGGCATTTGTGTTTTTTCGATTAAATAGCGCAGCATATTTAATCGATTGTTTGTACAGGCTATATTCAAAATTTCTGGAGCATGTAATTTTAGATAGGTAAGACGGTCTTGAATTTTATCTTTTTTGAAACGTTTTTTTAGATCGTTTATACTACCCTTTGAAACAATATTGTAATAAGGTTGTTGATAGGCGCTAAAAGTAAATCTTTGCAAGGTAGCTCTTTCTTGAGACCATTGAAGAAATATTTTATCTCGGGTTTCTTGATGTATTTCGGATTGTTCAGATGTTTCGATCGTCACAGCTTCGGCCAGGGTTTCGCAAGTGCTAGAAGCGTCTTCTCTCAATTCTTCAATAGCAGTCCTGTGCGAAAAGACATCCAGCGGTGTTAAAGAAGGTTTCCATGTTCTATAGATAGGCAGTTCGTTTGCAAATAGTTTAGTTTTAAATTTTTCCAATTGCAAATTCTTATCATCTTTCGATTGTATGTTAACAAATATTTTTTCTTCTGAATCGTAAATTTGGTCTTTATGTTTTATTTGATCTTTGAAGCTTTCTAAGAATTGATTGAAAAGATTTTCAAGTTCCGATTGATATTCTTTTTTTATTTTTTCTAAAAAAACAGTGTCAAAAGATGCTGTCGCCAAGAGATTGATGCAATACACTATCTTTTGTGCTGCAACCGGGGTTTTTTGGTCTAAGGCGCGCAAAGATTCCAATTCTTTTTGTACCTCTGTGGGTGTTTTTCCTGGCTTCCATTTTGAAGCCTGGTTCAAAATGGCTATTTCTTCCTCAGGCAGTTCAGTGCTGGTTTTTTCAAGTTTTTCTAGAGACTCTGCTTGTATGTTTGTCTGGTAATCTACGTGCAGGTTTTCTAATATAGTTTCATCGAAAGATTCTTCTTCTAAGAGCCTGCTACAATATTTTATTTGAAGGTCATAGACATCGATAGATCGTGCAAAAAAATCCCTATGCTTTGTGGGCATCAGCGTTTTTGAAACGATGTTCGCTAAGGATTGTTGATTACTTTCTTTAAGATAAAATTCAACTTTTTTTAAAAAAGCACCCTGTTCTTCGGGGGGCAAGCTCAGCATAAAACATCCTTGTTTTAATAATCAGTCAGACGGGGGAGATCATAAGATCTTTAAGGGTTTAAAGCAATCTTTGTAACGGCTCACCC
>JAGOUJ010000022.1 GCA_018061325.1 Gammaproteobacteria bacterium | reverse complement strand
AATCATAGCAGAGAATTATTTTAGAATTTTTATTTTTTATACAGGCGAAGTTCCACAAGGACCAGCTTACAAAACCATGCAGGCCCTATACTTGGCTTTTTTAAAAAGACATCCCGATCCAAACACTATCCGTAACAGCCATAAAAAATTAGATTTTTTATTAGAAAACGCCTCATTTTTTACAGAAAATGATTTTTATATCGTGTATATGGCTAAAATATTTTTAATCACACAACAATATAATAAACTAGCATTAACACCCGATGCTTTAGAGGGAATTCTTAAGGCTTACCATGAAATGAGTCTAAAGAGTGGTTCTAGCAATAAAAAACTTTCTTTGAAAACAATGACGACCATTAGTAATGCTTCCACCTTAGCTTTAACGGATGGTTCAAAAAAATTATTAGAAGAAGCCTCTCGAATATTACAAAGAGAAGAAGCTACACCACTTTTAGCACAATATACTGCAGCTTCTACAAGCGCTCCACTGCCCTCTCAGCCCCCATCATCAGCTACGCCTAAATTAACTGGTAAATGAAGATGGCTTGATCGCTACCCCATAAGCATCGCTGGTTTATAGGACACCTTACAAAAAGTTTCTTTGACAAACATTAACAAAATAATAGAAATCACCAGTGCTACTGGCAAGGCTATAAAAGCCTGCTGATAAGCCACTAAGCTAAAAATGTGCTCGCCATTGGCTGCAATAATAGGATCCGTACCCATATCTAAAAACTTACCAATAAGCGGTTGAGCCAGCGCACCCCATAAGGTATTCAGCGCATTGGTAAAACCAATGGCTGTCCCTGCCACTTCGGGCGTATTGGTTTCGCGCACGACTGCAAAAGCAATAATAAAACCGCTCGAACAAAAGCCGAGGAAAAACAAGAGTACTGCCAATAACGATAGGCTTAATCCTTGCAAGTAAATAATGGCTATACACAAAAATAATGTGAGCAACGTTGCAACCATCATCGGTGGTTTACGTCGTTGGTAATAATCGGAAATCCATCCCCAAAAAGGCGCTCCAAAAACCCATCCTATATAGATGAAAGAAACACATAAACCCGCCGTTTCACGATCAAAACCATGGGCTTCGACTAAAAAAGGAATACCCCACAAACCACCAAAAGCCAGTGTGGGTACAAACATTAAACCTGCATAAAGCGCTGCAATCCACGTTTGTGCTTGCCTGCAAACCTGTTTCAATCCACGGTAAAAGGCAAGCAACACGCGTGCAAAAGACTTCGCGGTTGAAAACCGAAAACCTGCGACTTTAAGCGTGATTTCTCTAGGAGCATTTGGCATCATAGTCCATAAAAGCAACGCCAATAATAAGCCTACAGCCCCACCGTAATACATACTGTGACGCCAATCACACCAGGCCACAATCTTACTGACCGTGGATAGACCAAAGACTGCACCTAAAAAACCAACCGTGACGGTTAAGCCTGTCATAAAAGCAAAACGCTTGGCAGAAAACCAAAGACTGGCAATATTTAAACAACCCACCAAAGCAAAAGCAGCCCCCATGCCGATAAGTACACGGCCAAACTTTGCTTGCCATAAGGTTAAGGCAAGGCCAAACACCAAACTGCCTAATCCACATAAAAGAGAAGCTAAGGTTAAAAGACGTTTAGGCCCAAAGCGATCCATTAACAAACCTGCTGGGATCTGCATCAACCCGTAGGCATACAAACAATAAGCGGAAAGGCTACCAAATTGCTCAGCTTCCCTGGCAAAAATAAGCGAGAGCTCGGGTTTCATCGCACTGGGTGAAACTTGTAAGAGGTTATCGTAGAAATAAAATAGGGCTGCCAAACCCCATACTAAAGACGCACGCAATACAGAAACACCCCCTACGCCACGCTTCACTGAAACCCCTTATGAATTATTTTATGGCTTCAGTGTGCTATATAACCGCGTACAAAGTAAAGTTTTTCCGAATGGCACTCGGGGACATACATCCCTGTATTCTTTGATTCACCCTCCCTGGAATCGACGACCTGGTGCTCACTCGAAAAAACTTATCAGACAGACCTACTGAACGGGGTTATATGAATATGCAGGCGATTCATAGCGTGCTTGTAGTGTTTCTGCTAAATCCACCGCACGTTGTCTGGCAGCCGGATCCATATCATTTATCAGATCCTGTAAAACAGTTGGAATGGTAACCGATTGATGGACCAATGCAATGCTTAACCATGCATAAGCCGCGACATGATCTTGTACAACACCCTCGCCCTTTAAATACAACAACCCCAGTTGGTGCTGTGCCTGTTTAGCACCTTGATAGGCCGCTTTGCGGATCCATAAAGCAGCTCTTGTAGCATTTTGCTCGACACCTTTGCCTTCCAAAAACATTAATCCCACGCGGTATTGTGCCTCAGGATGGCCTCTTTTTGCGGCTTTGTAATACAACATTAGCGCTTTGGCTGGATCTTGTTCAACCCCTTGACCGGCTTCATACAACCCTCCGAGGCGGAGCTCAGCCAGCCTTAAATCGTGTTCAGAAGCTAAAGCGTACCAACGGTAGGCTTCCTTAAAATTGCTGGGCAAAGCGAAGCCTTCCCTGTAACGTTCTGCAATTTTATACTGTGCCATGGCAACGCCCGATTCTCGGGTAGCCGCCTTATAATAGGCCACACTTTTGACCATATCCGGGGGTACACCACGACCCTGTGCATACAAAATACTTAACATAAACTGTGCATAGGGTTGATGGACTGCTGCTATCGTATAAAGACGCGCGGCTTCCCGCAGATCACGCTTCACCCCTTTACCTGCATGCACTAAATCGGCCAATTCCAGCGTTGCAACCCGAAGTCCCTGTTCTGAGGCTTTACGATACCAGCCGGCCGCTTGTACATAATCCTTATCGATCCCATAACCATCACGGTACAGATGTCCCACCTGTAGTTGAGCCACGGCAAAACCGCGCTCTGCAGCCCCGATAAACCAACGAAAGGCCATTCGATGATCAACCGGCACGCCCTCACCCATCTGGTAGAGCATACCTAATTTAAAAGCTGCCTCGGCGTCACCTTTTGATGCTGCCGCGTTATAATAAGTTTTTGCTTTTTGAGGGCTCCGAGGTACGCTGCGCCCTTCTAGATAGAAATCACCTAAGTCGGACAAAGCCTTTACATCTCCGTCCTCTGCTAAGCGCTGCAATAATTCGAAGGCACCGCGTGCATGATGCGGTTTATCTTGGACTAAGAGCCATGCGATGCGGTACTCCGCTTCAAAGGAACCCAAAGCCAGCGCTTGTCTATACGCATCTAAAGCCTTTCTTGGGTCTCGACGCAAACCATCCCCCCCCCGACGATAAAGATCGCCGAGGGCTAAAAAGGCTGTGACTTCACCTTGATGGGCTGCACGTTCATACCAATGCAGGGCCTGATGACTATTCGGTTCCACGCCTAAACCATTACGATAAAAATGCCCCATTTGCACTTGGGCGTAGCCAAGCCCACCCTGTGCAGCTTTTACAAACCAATGCAAGGCCTCTAATTGATTCTTCTCGATAGCGAGGGATGAATCACCGTTTAAATACAGTTCTGCCAACCGGCCCTGCGCATAGACATCCCCCTCTAAAGCACAGGTCTTCAGGCTTTCAAAGACATGTTTTTTAAGCAGGGAGACATGCGGCTTAGTGGGTGCCTCGGGGGGGAGCAAAACGATCGGTTCAGAAAGAGCCTGCTCAGGCGCTAAGGGCAACGTGCAAGCTGCTAGACTCAGAACCCCGCCAATCATCCAAAATGTAATGAATCTTTTCATTACACCAGTATGGCACTAGGCTGGATCTTTGACTAGGATCCCTCTCTACTTGTTGGCTGAGTGCCTTTTCATCGCCCCGGTCTGTGGGCTGGTACCTCTGCCTATATAATAAAAAACGCCCTACACTTATCTTTTGACTATACTAAAAAACATGTTCGATAGACTGTTGAGCTGTATACCTTGCATAATTCGATGGCTGGATTTAGTCTTTGCCAGTATACTGCTTTATCTGCTCAGTTTTACACCTCCTCGCTTTAGCCTATCTTGGTATGGTCCGGTTTTTCGCAGCTGGTGCTGGATTTTTATTCGCGCCTTGGGTGTCAATCTGAAAGTTCATCAACACTATACAAAAACATTACCCGATCATTTTATTGTGATTGCCAATCATCCCTCTGCTTTTGAAGATCTGGGCATGCCTGCCCTTTTTAAAGCCCATTTTTTAGCCAAAGAAGAATTAAAAGCCTGGTGGATTTTAGGTCGGATCAGTCTGTTCGCCAGAACACTCTATGTACAAAGAGAAGATCGTGCCTCCCGCAAAGAAGCCGCCAAAACCATTCATGCCTTGTTATTAGAAGGTGAAAATATTGGTCTCTATCCGGAAGGTGGCTGTAAGGGTCGACGTATTTTTCTACCTTTTCAATATGGCATTTTCGAAGCATCGCTTAAAACCGGCGTACCGATTATTCCTGTTTTTATCCATTATGAAGCCCAAGCCGATTTTGAATGGTCTGAAGACGAAAGCTTAATCAAAACGCTTCAAAAAATTTATCGGTCTAAAAATAAAACCGTGAATTATCATATTTTCGACGCAATCGATCCAAAAGATTTTGAGCGTAAAGAATCTTTGTGTGAACACGTACAAACGCTCTATCTTCAGTGGCAAACAAAATACCTGGAATAAAGGCGATTAATGTGCAGGACCCCTGCGCTTATTATTAGCTTCTACAAGCACGCTATTGCCCACACCTGCAGCTTCAAACGATCGCTTTTTATTATTTTTATTTGCTTCTACCATTAATTTTTTCAGATTATTCATAAATAGCAAAGGCGATACGGTTGTCGTTCCACCCATGGTTTCAGAAGTTTTTGTGGCATTTTCAGGCGTTTCGACACCCAAAGCACACAAGGTTGATAACTTGAAAACGCTTTTTAATACAATATTTTTACCTTCAGGCACAACAGATCTTTCGCAGAATCGTGGTGCTTTCTTTTGTGTGCCCGCAACAGATATGCGATTAGGATCTGGACATTCATTTTGAACACCAAAAGCCTGTAAGCGATACTGCGGTAAAAAAGATTGATCTTTTTTAATGGTTCTGCGAACCCGACTACTACTGTCTTGGTTAACACGCTTATGGTAAGCAGTAAACTGAACATTTCCTTTGTTGTCTATCTTCATATCCATCATCCTTGATAGTTTGAAACATCTATTCAGTTGAATCCTAGCATAGGAATAAGCTAATCATGCATCAAACAAAACAGCGTTTTTCGCGTTGCGCGTGCACCATTAAAACTGAAAACCTTGTGCGCTACTGCATACAATATTCTCATTATCAACAGAGTTTAGTCTATAAATTGTGTGTCGTAACTGATACAAGAATCGTGAATCTTTATTGAAGAAACAATGGCTTGTCATTTTGACTATTATTTGCCTCGTGCGGATCCCTTCTAAAATAAAGGGATCCGCCTATGAAAAATCACAGTGCTCTTAGCACCGCGATTTTAAAAAGGAATGTCATCATCAAAGGCTTCTTCTTTAACAGCAACGCCAGCCGCCGCGGTTGTTTTCTTAGGTTGCTGTCTTTGATCGAAATGATCCTGTGATTCAGGCATGCTTTGTGCGCTTTCTGAATGACCTGCATCAAATCCAGTACCTTCGCCCTTTGCATCCATTAATTGCATACTGGAAGCAATGATTTCTGTGGTATAGCGATCTTGCCCATTCGCATCTTGCCACTTATTAGTTTTTAAAGATCCCTCTATAAACACTCGGGATCCTTTACGTAAATATTGTGCAGCTATTTCACCTAAACGATTAAATAACACAATACGATGCCATTCAGTGCGCTCTTGACGCTCGCCACTTTGGCGATCTTTCCACACTTCCGTGGTTGCCACACGAATATTTGTCACAGCTGAACCACTAGGCATGTACCGAACTTCTGGATCAACACCCAGATTACCCATAATCATGACCTTATTAATACCTCGTGCCATTTTCACTCCCCCTTATGCATTGCCTATAAAAAAACAAAAAACCGATGACTGTACAAGCCACTGCTCCAAACAAAACGGCCTGGGTACCATATGAGTCATCAAGCTTGCCGCCTATCCACCCACCCATAAATAAACCCAGAAACTGTGCACTCGAATACACCCCCATGGCGGTGCCTTTAAGGGCGGGGGGCGCAACCTGTGAAACCAAGGCCGGCAATCCCGCTTCTAAAAGATTAAAGGCTGTAAAAAAAAGCCATAAAACCAGGGCCAAGCCATAAAGATGGTTTAAGGCCACACAAAATCCCAGTTGGGACAACACTAATACTAATATAGGCATGCCCAAGGTGGCGGGCCGATGATGCCGCCCGCTCATCATAAGCCAAGGAATCGTGCTAAACAATGCGCATAAAAACACAGGGGCATAAAATTGCCAGCTGGTGGCTTCTGTATATCCAAGCTTATTTAAAGCACCTGGGATCTTTAAAAAGACAGCAACCAAACTTGCATGCAAAGCAAAGACCCCTAGCGCCAAGGAAAGCAATCTTAAATCTTTTAAGACAGTATAGAGATCGCGACACACAGAGGCTGAAGCAGATGCTAAGGGTGCTGCTGGCTTGGGTACAAAGCTTATAAGCAGTATAAGGGCAAGGCAGCCCAACAAACCGGTGATCCAAAAAATACCCTGCATGCCAACCCAGGCACTGAGTAAGGGTCCTAGCACCATAGCCACGGCAAAAGAAAGACCAATACTGAGACCAATAAAGCCTATGATCCGCGTACGGTAGGGTATAGGTGTTAGGTCTGTCACCAAGGCCATAATCACCCCCCCTATCGCACTCGCCCCTTGGAGCAAACGACCGAGGATCACCCCCTGAATGCTGTCTGAGGTGGCTGCCACAATGCTACCCACTATAAAACATACCAGACCCAAAAACAGAATGGGCTTGCGACCTACCCGATCGGAGAGGATCCCAAAAGGGATCTGCAAGAAAGCCTGCGTCAAACCATAAGCACCCAAGGCTAAGCCTATTAAGGGGGGTGTGGCACCCTGTAGATTTTTGGCATACAAAGTAAATAGCGGGAAAATCATAAACAATCCCAACATTCGCAGTGCAAACAGTCCGGTTAATGCTATCAATGCACGTCTTTCCAAGCTAGTTATAGTAATCATAGGGTATTGCTTTTAGAGTCTTCACACCATCGGGTATTTATCGTATAGTAGCAACTTCATGCAAACAATTACTATCCGTGGTGCGCGAACGCACAATCTTAAGAACATTCACCTAGAAATCCCCCGTGACCAGCTTATTGTCATTACTGGATTATCGGGCTCGGGTAAATCCTCTCTGGCCTTCGACACACTGTACGCAGAAGGTCAACGTCGTTATGTAGAATCGCTTTCAGCCTATGCCCGGCAATTTTTGTCTTTGATGGAAAAACCCGATGTGGATCATATTGAAGGTTTATCACCGGCCATTGCCATTGAACAAAAATCCGTTTCACATAATCCACGATCGACCGTGGGTACCACCACCGAAATCTACGATTATTTAAGGCTGCTCTTTGCCAGAGTCGGTACACCCTATTGTCCCGAACATAAAGCGGCATTAAGCGCCAAAACCGTGAGCCAAATGGTGGATCATTTACTAGCGCTACCTTTACAGACCAAAATCATGCTTTTAGCCCCTATCATACAAGATAGAAAAGGTGAACATCTTCAGAAATTAGCCGAACTGCGTGCCCAGGGTTTTATTCGGGTACACATTGATGAGACAGTTTATGAATTAGATAATCTGCCCAAACTCGATGCCAGACGTAAACATAGTATTAGTGTGGTCGTGGATCGCCTGAGCATTAAGCCCGAAATACAAGGGCGTTTAGCCGATTCCCTGGAAACAGCACTCAACCTTAGCAAAGGCTTGGTGCACATTCAGAGCTTGGATAAAGATAATCACTGCATACAAAAATGGACCTTTTCTTCGACTTTTGCCTGCCCTATCTGTGGCTATAGCTTAAGCGAATTAGAACCACGTCTTTTTTCTTTCAATAGTCCTGCGGGCGCCTGCCAGCATTGTGATGGCCTAGGGGTAAAGCCTTTTATGGATCCCCAAAAAGTGGTGATGGATGAAAATAAAAGTTTAGCCGAAGGTGCCATTCGACAGTGGGATCAATACCATTATTATTACTACAGCATGTTATGTTCTTTGGCCAAGCATTATAGCTTTGATCTCACGATGCCTTTTAAAAAGCTTGATCAAAAAATAAAGGATATTCTGCTCTATGGTAATGGAGATGTGCAGATTGCCTTTCGTTATATCCAAGATAATGGCTCTATCACCACCCGAAAACACGCCTTTGAAGGCATTATTCGCAACATGGAAAGACGCTATCGCGAAACAGAATCGCATGCGGTGCGTGAGGAACTGTCTAAATATCTCACCCAACAAGCCTGTCAAGAGTGCCAAGGTTCAAGGTTACAAGAAAAAGCCCGCAATGTTTTTATTCAGGATCATAATCTATCGGCCATCACAGCCTTACCCATTGCCAAAAGTTTACTCTTTTTTGAAAATGTACGTTTTGGTCCCACCCAACAGACCATTGCCGATAAAATACTCAAAGAAATTATGGCGCGTCTTCGGTTTTTAATCAATGTGGGTCTGGAATATCTTTCTTTAGATCGCAGCGCAGAGACTCTCTCAGGGGGAGAGACCCAACGTATTCGTTTGGCCAGTCAAATAGGCGCAGGGTTAGTGGGCGTTTTATATGTGCTAGATGAGCCCTCCATAGGACTGCATCAACGCGATAATGGGCGTTTGCTAAAGACCTTGCACCATCTGCGTGATTTAGGTAATACCGTGATTGTGGTTGAGCACGATGAAGAAGCGATTTTAAGCGCACAACATGTGATTGATATAGGACCAGGTGCAGGGGTTCATGGTGGTTATGTGGTCGCCCAAGGCACACCGCAAGATATTATGAACACTAAAGAATCTTTAACCGGACAATATTTATCCGGTACACAAAGCATTACTATACCCTCTAAACGTCGAAAGCCCAATCAAAACCGCATGCTGAGCTTAAGCGGTGCTGCAGGCAATAATCTTAAAACCATTCATGTCGATTTTCCTCTGGGAGTTATTACGGCTGTCACAGGTGTTTCTGGCTCGGGTAAATCGACCCTGATTAACGATACGCTATACCCTGTCGTTGCTAAAGCTTTAAATGGCGTGAAACAAGCCAATGCTAAGAAACACACGGCTGTTGAAGGCTTAGAACATTTAGACAAAGTCATTGATATTGATCAAAGTCCTATTGGGCGCACACCCCGCTCCAATGCTGCCACTTATACAGGTTTATTTACGGATATTCGTGATTTATTTTCCAATACCGAAGAATCCCGCAGTAGAGGCTACAAGGTGGGCCGCTTTAGTTTTAATGTGAAGGGCGGACGCTGTGAAGCTTGCGAAGGCGATGGTTTAATCAAAGTCGCGATGCATTTCTTAGCCGATGTTTTTGTGCCTTGTGATGTGTGCCATGGCAAACGTTATAATCGCGAAACGCTGGAAGTCTATTATAAAGGTAAAAATATTCACGAAGTCCTGGATATGACTGTCGAAGAAGCCTTTGTCTTTTTTAAAGCGCATCCCAGTATTGCACGTCGTTTAGAAACGCTTATCGATGTAGGTCTTGCTTATATTAAAATAGGCCAAAGTGCGACCACCCTTTCAGGGGGCGAAGCCCAACGCATTAAACTGTCCAAAGAATTATCACGCCGCGATACCGGACAAACCCTTTATATTTTGGATGAGCCTACCACGGGCTTACATTTTCATGATATTAAACATTTACTCGAAGTTTTGCAGCGACTCTGTGAGCGGGGTAATACCATTATTATTATCGAACACAATTTGGATGTTATTAAAACCGTGGATTGGATTATTGATCTAGGCCCTGAAGGTGGAGATGGTGGTGGACAAATTGTGGCGCTGGGTACACCTGAAACCGTTGCAAAAACAAAGGGATCGCATACGGGGCGATTTTTAAAGCCTTTGCTAAAAAAAGGATAAAATCCCTTTCAAAAACAATCGCATTTAATCACTTTTAAAAGGCGAAGGTCTTTGTCGTTTCTTGCTTTTTTTGGAAGGTTCATCTGCGTACTTTTGAACGTTTGCTACCACCAGGTTTAGGTTTAGTACTAATAGTCTTTTTGAAAAAAGAAGCCATCTTTGAAAACATTAAAGTTTTTGGTTTCTCTTCTGGTTTTCTCTCTGCTGGTTTTGGCAACATAGAGGATGTTTTTTCTTTTTCTAGTATCATCGTGACAAGACTTTCTTCTGCAATTTTACGACGCACTATCAACTCTTCAGACACAGGGTCTACGCGTGATTGACCTCGGCGTCTTCTGCGTATTTTTTCTAAAATCAACTCTTTTAATTTTCGTTGATAGTCTTTACTACTTAAGCGCTTAGCAATATTGATGATCTGCAAAGCAATGGATCGACTTGTGAGCATGTCATTCAGAATTTTTATTTGATTGAGAAGATTATCAATTAACTTTTGTTTGTTAGATTGCTTTTTTTGGTCTTCAGCTGGATCTTTTTTCCCTGGTTCAGTCTGCATCTTGTCAATCTCCTTCGAATACCTTTAAAGGTATAGGACTGAATTAAGAGAATGACAAATGGGCTAATTCGGTAGGATTATTTCATACGCGTAGCGTAGTAGAAAACGCAGGGAATATTGCGGTAAAAATCGAGGCGGTCAAATTGCATGCCGCATTTTTCTAAAACACGCCGAGAGGCTACATGATCGCAAGGGGCGAAGCCCACAATGCGATCCACGGGAATATGTTCTAAACCCCAGGCTAATACGCTTTGTGCTGCCTCGGTAGCATAACCCTGCCCCCAATATTCGCATAAAAATAGAAAACCCATTTCTACGGTACCATTTTTTAATTGGGCAAAGCCGCATCGACCTATAAGCAATTGGGTTTCTTTGTGAATGACCGCGAAAATGCCAAAGCCTAAGGTTTGCCAAGCGAGCAAATGGCGATCGAGCTCAGTTTGAATCTGTGGGAGCGTGAGTGCGCCCTCTGGAAAGAAGGAACGCACAGTGGAATCGGTGTCTAAGAGGCAAAGGCGATCAAAATCTGCCTGTACCAGCGGCCGCAGGTACAGGCGATCGGTCTCTAGATAAGGCTGATCAGGTGCTACCTGCTGCACTGCTTAGATCATCCACACCCGCTACTATGGCTGCATCGGCTGCTATTGCTGCGGCTGCCGCCGCATCATCGGCTGAATTGAGTGCTTCACCCAAAGCCTGTTGAATATCCATCGAGGTAGGTTCATGCCGCAAGGATTCCGCCAAGCGCGCTTTACGACGTGCTTCGTGATAAGCCAAGCCTGTACCCGCAGGAATTAAACGTCCTACTGTAACGTTTTCTTTTAAGCCCCGTAGACGATCACGCTTTCCAGCCACCGCCGCTTCGGTTAAGACGCGTGTGGTTTCTTGGAAAGAAGCCGCCGAGATAAAGGACTCTGTTGCCAGCGAAGCTTTAGTAATACCCAGCAATACATGTTCATAGATAGCCGGGATCTTGCCTTCTGCAACAGCCTTATCATTGGCTTCTTTGATCTCAATAATGTCTAATTGCTCACCTTGTAAATAGCGTGTTTCGCCGGCCGCTGTTACAACAACTTTACGCAACATCTGACGCACAATGACTTCGATATGCTTATCGTTGATCTTAACACCCTGTAAACGGTAAACATCCTGTACTTCGTTTACAATATAATTGGCGAGCACATCTACACCCAATAAACGCAGGATTTCATGCGGATCGGGTGAACCATCGGCAATTTTCTCACCGCGCTGGGCTTGCTCACCTTCAAAGACGCCTACATGACGCCATTTAGGAATCAAGGATTCATGCACCTGACCATCGTTGGCGGTAATTAACATGCGGCGTTTACCTTTGGTTTCTTTACCAAAGCTAATCACCCCTGAAATTTCCGCTAAAATCTCTGCTTCTTTAGGACGACGTGCCTCAAAGAGATCGGCCACACGGGGTAAACCACCGGTAATATCACGGGTCTTTGAGGTTTCTTGTGGAATACGTGCCACCACGTCACCCACCCCAACCAGTGCACCATCTTCAACACTGACCACTGCATCCATGGATAACGAATAGTGGGCTAATAAATTACTACCCGGTAAATGCAGATCTTGACCGGCTTCATCGACCAACTTCACCATAGGCCGTAAATCTTTACCACCCACGTTACGTTGTTTCATATCCATGACCACAACGCTGGTTAAGCCGGTGACTTCATCGGTTTGACGACGCATCGTCAGACCATCGATGAGATCCATATAGTGAACCCGTCCTGCAACTTCCGTCACGATGGGGTGATTATGCGGATCCCAGGTTGCAACCGTTTGGCCTGCTTCAACCTGATCACCTTCTGAAACCGTAATCATGGCGCCATAGGGCAATTTATAACGTTCCCATTCACGACCTTGTTCATCGGCAATCGTCAATTCCCCGGAACGAGAAACGACAATGCTATAGCCTTTAGCATGGGCTAATAATTTCACATTTTGTAAACGCACACGGCCCTTGGATTTAACCTGTACACTATTTTCAGCCGTTGCACGGGAAGCCGCACCACCGATATGGAAGGTACGCATGGTTAACTGTGTACCCGGTTCACCGATGGACTGTGCGGCAATCACACCAACTGCCTCGCCAATATTAATAAAGGAGCCAGAAGCTAAATCACGACCATAGCACTTCGCACAAATCCCGTAACGCGTTTGACAGGTAATGGCCGATCGCACTTTGACATGATCAATACCTAGGCGCTCCAGATGATCGACCTTCTCTTCATCTAAGAGGGCACTGTCTTCAATCACCACCACACCTGTTTGTGGATCAATAATATCCCCCAAGACTACACGACCTAAAACGCGCTCTCTTAAGGGCTCTACCACATCACCCCCTTCAATCAGGGGACTCATGGTTAAACCTTCAAAGGTTCCACAATCGACTTCGGTCACTACCACATCTTGGGCAACATCCACTAAACGACGGGTTAAGTAACCCGAGCTAGCGGTTTTAAGGGCTGTATCCGATAAACCTTTACGCGCACCATGGGTAGAAATAAAGTACTCTAGAACATTTAAACCTTCACGGAAGTTCGCACGAATAGGTGTCTCAATAATCGAGCCATTGGGCTTCGCCATCAGACCTCTCATACCCGCCAACTGTCGTATCTGGGCGGCTGATCCTCGCGCACCTGAATCGGCCATCATGTAAATGGAATTGAAAGACGCTTGGCTCACCGATGCACCCTTGGCATCTTGCACGATTTCGGTAGAGAGTTCGGTCATCATGGCTTTAGCCACTTGATCATTGGTCCGAGACCAAATATCGACGACTTTGTTATAACGCTCGCCATGTGTGACTAAACCAGAAGCATACTGCATGCCAATTTCACGCACTTCTTCTTCCGCAGCGGCAATGATGGCACCCTTGCTTTCAGGAATCAGTAAATCATTGACACCAATGGAAAGTCCCGATCGTGTTGCATAGGCAAAACCGGTATACATCAGTTGATCGGCAAAAATAACCGTTTGTTTGAGCCCTGCTTTACGATAACAATCGTTAATCAGAATAGAAATCACTTTCTTATCCATCACCTGATTCACAATGCTATAGGGCATACCAGCTGGTAAGATTTCGGATAACAAGGCACGACCCACGGTGGTTTCCACCAAGACCAAACCCTGCTCGGGATTTTCATGCGGCACACGCACACGGATCTTCGCGTGTAAGTGAACCACGGCATTCTCATAGGCACGACGTACTTCAGCAACATCGCTAAAGATCGATCCCTCACCCAATACATTCACCTGCTCACGGGTCATGTAATACAAGCCTAGAACAATGTCCTTTGAAGGCACGATAATGGGTTCACCATTCGCAGGCGATAAAATATTATTCGTCGACATCATCAAGGCCCGTGCTTCTAATTGAGCCTCGATGGTCAATGGTATATGCACAGCCATTTGATCACCGTCAAAGTCGGCGTTATACGCAGCACAGACCAACGGATGCAATTGTATGGCTTTACCTTCTACCAAAAGTGGTTCAAAGGCCTGGATCCCTAAACGATGCAGCGTGGGTGCACGATTAAGCAATACAGGATGTTCACGAATGACTTCTTCTAGGATATCCCATACTTCAGCACCTTCACTCTCAACAATTTTCTTGGCCGCTTTAATGGTCGTTGCAAGACCACGAAACTCCAATTTGCTGAAAATAAAGGGTTTGAAAAGCTCTAAAGCCATTTTCTTAGGCAAACCACATTGATGCAGTTTAAGGGTTGGCCCCACAACGATGACCGAACGACCGGAATAATCGACACGCTTACCTAATAAGTTCTGTCTAAAGCGACCTTGCTTACCCTTGATCATATCGGCCAAGGATTTCAAAGGACGTTTATTGGAACCCGTAATAGCACGACCCCGTCGCCCATTATCTAAAAGGGCATCGACCGATTCTTGCAACATACGTTTTTCATTGCGCACAATAATATCGGGTGCCCCTAAATCGAGCAGACGTTTTAATCGATTATTACGATTAATCACGCGACGGTATAAATCATTTAAATCGGACGTTGCAAAACGACCCCCATCGAGCGGCACCAAAGGCCTTAGATCGGGCGGTAAAACCGGTAATACGGACATCACCATCCACTCAGGCTTATTGCCAGAGCTCATAAAGGCTTCCATGAGCTTGAGACGCTTCACCAATTTTTTCGAGCGGGTTTCAGAATTAGTACCCGGTAATTCTTCACGAATACGCAGCGTTTCTGCAGGCAGATCCAAGCGCTTTAATAAGATTTGGATAGCCTCTGCACCCATGCGCACTTCAAAATCATCACCATATTGTTCTTGAGCTTCTACATAGGCTTCTTCACTTAGCAATTGCCCTTTTTCTAAGGGGGTCATACCAGGTTCGATCACCAAATGCGCCTCAAAATATAAAACGCGTTCGATATCACGTAAGGTCATATCCAACAATAAACCAATCCTAGAAGGCAAGGATTTTAAAAACCAAATGTGTGCTACAGGGCTTGCAAGCTCGATGTGCCCCATGCGTTCACGCCTTACTTTAGCCAGCGCGACTTCTACACCACATTTTTCACAAATGACACCACGGTGTTTTAAACGCTTATATTTACCGCACAAACACTCATAGTCTTTTACAGGACCAAAAATTTTCGCACAAAACAAACCATCCCTTTCTGGTTTAAAGGTACGATAATTAATCGTCTCGGGTTTTTTGACTTCTCCAAAAGAGCGCGAACGGATTAAATCCGGTGGGGCCAAACTGAGTACAACACTGTTGAACTCCTCATGTTGTCCCTGTGGCGTTAGCAAGCTTAGTATGTCTGTCACCTGTAGGCCTCCAAAAATTAATCGTTCTCTAATTCAATATTGATCCCCAGAGAACGGATCTCCTTGACCAAGACGTTAAAGGATTCTGGCATCCCTGCTTCCATTCGATGGTCACCATCCACAATGTTTTTATACATTTTGGTACGACCTGCGACATCGTCCGACTTCACGGTCAACATCTCTTGCAGCGTATAAGCGGCGCCATAAGCTTCTAAAGCCCAGACTTCCATCTCACCAAAACGCTGTCCACCAAATTGTGCTTTACCGCCGAGTGGTTGCTGGGTGACCAGACTGTAAGATCCGGTCGAACGCGCATGCATCTTATCGTCCACTAAGTGATTTAATTTGAGCATGTACATATAACCCACGGTGGTCGGCCTATCAAAAGCCAATCCGCTTCGGCCATCATACAAGGTGGTTTGTCCACTTTCAGGCAATCCAGCCATTCTTAATAACTGCTTAACTTCCGCTTCAGACGCCCCATCAAACACGGGTGTTGCCATCGGAATCCCTTCGCATAAATTCTTGGCCAAAACAATCAGCTCATCATCGCTTAACTGCTTCAGATCAATGGACTGACGCCCATTCAAATTGTAAATGGTATCCAAGAATCGTCGGATTTCAGAGACCTTGGTACGCTGCTCCAACATCTTTTGTACTTTGAGGCCTAAGCCTTTGGCAGCCCAACCCAAATGGGTCTCTAAGACTTGTCCCACATTCATACGAGAAGGCACACCCAGCGGATTCAATACGATATCGACGGGGGTTCCATCTTCCAAATAAGGCATATCTTCAACCGGCACAATAATAGAGACCACGCCTTTATTACCATGTCGACCGGCCATCTTATCGCCTGGTTGTAATCGACGCTTCACCGCCAAATACACCTTCACGACTTTTAAAATACCAGGCGCGAGATCATCACCCTGCTTTAGTTTTTTGTGCTTAGCCTCTAATTGTTCTGCATGGAAGCGTAGCAATTCACCCAGCTGCTCCTTGGCAATCTCTAATTGCTGATTGGCATCATCATCTTTCAGACGTATTTCAAACCAACGATCGCGTGCTAAATCGGCCAAATAGGCATCGCTCACAGGTGTGCCTGCTTTCAAGCGATTCGGACCACCGGCTGCAACCTTATCCAGCAACAATTGATGAACGCGTTGATACAGATCTTCTTCTCGGATCCGCAGTTCATCTTGCAAATCTTTCTTCACTCGCATCAGCGCTGCATTCTCAATCGCTAAAGCACGGTTATCTTTTTCAACCCCATCCCGGGTAAAGACTTGCACATCAATAATCACACCACTCATACCTGTGGGTACGCGTAAAGAAGTATCTTTTACATCCGAGGCTTTCTCACCAAAGATAGCTCTTAAGAGCTTCTCTTCGGGCGTGAGCTGTGTTTCACCCTTAGGTGTTACTTTACCGACCAAAATATCGCCGGAATCAACTTCTGCCCCAATATAGACAATACCGGCTTCATCCAGCCTGGATAATGCACCTTCTCCCACATTGGGAATATCACCGGTGATTTCCTCGGGACCCAGCTTAGTATCTCTAGAAATACAGGTGAGCTCCTCGATATGGACCGTCGTAAATTTATCTTGCTCTGCAATGCGCTCGGAAATAAGAATGGAATCTTCAAAGTTGTAACCATTCCAGGGCATAAAAGCGACTAATAAATTCTTACCCAAGGCCAATTCACCCATATCGGTGGAAGGACCATCGGCTAAAACATCGCCCGCGCAGATCCGATCGCCTGGACTCACCAAAGGTCTTTGGTTAATACAGGTATTCTGATTGGAACGCACATATTTGGTCAGATTATAGATCTCAACCCCAGCATTACCGGCTTCGGTTTCACTATCATTCACACGCACCACAATACGGCCTGCATCTACAGAATCGACCACACCACCGCGACGCGCAATCACTGCAACACCAGAATCAATGGCCACCATACGTTCCATACCGGTACCGACTAAAGGTTTTTCGGTACAAAGCGTGGGCACAGCTTGACGTTGCATATTCGATCCCATCAGGGCGCGGTTTGCATCATCATGTTCCAAAAAGGGTATTAAGGAAGCCGCCACAGAGACAATCTGCTTGGGCGAGACATCCATATACTCCACACGATCGGGCGTTGAAAAGGTGAATTCATTTTTATGACGACAAGGTACCAGATCGTCCACCAACGCAGCCTGTTTATCTAAACGCGTATTAGCCATAGCAATTACAAATTGGCCTTCTTCAATCGCGGATAAATACTCAATCTCATGCGTAACTTTGCCTGCAACGACTTTGCGATAAGGACTTTCTAAAAAGCCATACTCATTCGTACGCGCATAGACCGCCAGAGAATTGATTAAACCAATATTTGGACCTTCTGGTGTTTCGATCGGACACACACGACCATAATGCGTAATATGAACGTCTCGGACTTCAAAGCCTGCTCTTTCTCGGGTTAAACCACCAGGCCCAAGGGCCGAAACTCGACGCTTATGCGTCACTTCCGATAAAGGATTATTTTGATCCATAAACTGAGACAATTGGCTTGAACCAAAGAATTCTTTAATAGCGGCAGAAACCGGCTTAGCATTAATTAAATCCTGGGGCATTAAACCTTCGGATTCGGCCAAACTAAGACGCTCTTTAGCGGCACGCTCTACACGTACCAAACCCACGCGAAATTGGTTTTCCGCCATTTCACCCACGCTACGTACACGACGATTACCCAGGTGATCAATATCATCGATTTCACCACGACCATCACGAATATCAATCAAGACCTTCAGCACATCCACAATATCTTCTTTGCTTAAGATACCGGGTCCTTCGGATTCGCTACGACCTAAACGACGGTTAAATTTCATACGACCCACAGACGATAAATCATAACGCTCTGGGCTGAAAAATAGATTCTTGAATAATTGCTCTGCTGCATCCGCAGTGGGCGGTTCGCCCGGACGCATCATGCGGTAAATTTCTACAAAAGCTTCCAATTGCGTCTTACAGGAATCGATCCTGAGCGTATCGGAAATATAAGGACCCCGATCCAAATCATTGGTAAAAAGGGTCTTTAAGGTGGTGATCTTGGCTTCTTGTACCATCCTCATAATATCAGCATTGATCTCGGCATTCGCCAAGGCTAGGATCTCGCCGCTGGAGGGATCAATCAGATCATGGGCCAACGTTCTACCCATTAAATAATCGATAGAAACGTCTAAGCTTCGAATACCAAAAGATTCGATTTGACGAATATGCTTGGCAATAATACGCCGGCCGGCCTCGACAATGAGATCGCCAGCAGGGGTTTTAATATCACAGAGCGCCGTCTCTCCACGTAGGCGATCGGCAACCACTTCCAATACCCATTGTCCTTTTTCAAAATGGAAGGTATTGGTTTCAAAGAAGATCGCAAGTATTTCTTCAGTGCTATAACCTAAGGCACGCAACATTACCGAAGCTGGTAATTTACGACGTCTGTCTATACGAACAAACAAACAATCTTTGGGATCAAATTCCATATCCAGCCAAGAACCACGACCGGGAATAATCCGTCCTGCATGCAGCAATTTACCCGAGGAATGGGTCTTACCCTTATCATGTTCAAAGAAAACACCGGGTGAACGATGCAACTGTGAGACGACCACACGCTCTGTACCGTTAATCACAAAAGTACCGCTCTCGGTCATCAGTGGCAATTCGCCCATATAGACTTCTTGCTCTCTGACATCCTTCACGACTTTTGCATCACTGGGTGATTCCTTATCGAAAATCACCAAACGAATTTTTACACGCAAGGGTGCAGCGTAGGTAAGCCCACGAATTTGGCATTCCTTGACATCAAAGGCCGGCGTACCCAGTTGATAGCTTACATATTCCAGCGCGGCATGACCTGAATAACCCACAATCGGAAAAACAGACTGAAAGGCTTCATCTAAGCCAGCTTTCTTTATTCTCGATTTTGAACGCACACTGGGATACAAAAAAGTCTTATAAGACTCTAATTGTATCGCCAATAAAGGCGGGGCCTCCAAGGTATCTGGCCGTTTGCCATAATTCGCTCGAATGCGTTTACGCTCGGTATAAGACAATGTTCGCGTGTCAGTATAAGCCATCTCGGTCCCTCTGACCTTATGTGAAATCACTCAAATGGCCAACAGTATGATGACTATTGGCCATTCACTTAAGCACTAAGCGTGCCTTACTTAATTTCTACTTCGGCGCCTGCTTCGACAAGCTGCTTTTTGATGTCTTCAGCATCTTTCTTGGCAATGCCTTCTTTCACGACAGCCGGTGTACCTTCTACCAAGTCTTTAGCTTCTTTTAAGCCTAGATTGGTAATCGTACGCACAACCTTAATGACGCCCACTTTATTGGCACCATGATTGGTCATGACCACTTTAAATTCTGTCTGCTCTTCAGCAGCAGCACTTGCAACGGCACCACCACCGACAGGCGCTGCAACAGCAACGGCAGCGGTTACATTAAATTCTTTTTCCATCATGGCTATCAATTCAACAATGTCCATGACAGGCTTATTCGCAATAGCCTTTAGGATTTCTTCATTTGAAAGGGTCATATTCATTACTCCACATCTAGGTTAAACGTAAAAATTAAGCGTCAGCCTGTTTTGCATCACGCACTGCTACTAAGGTTCTTAGTAGTTTGGTATGGGGTGCAGCCAGCGTCTGTACCAACTTGCCAATAGGTGCCTTCATCACGGCCAACAACTTGGAAAGTGCTTCATCGCGCGTCGGTAAGCTTGCGACAAAATCGAGCTGTTTTTTATCAAAGGATTTGCCATCTAAGGACAAGACCTTCACAATCAACTTTTCGTTTTTCTTCGCAAAATCCCGCACCAAACGTGCGCCTGCACTTAACTCGGTGGTTGAGAACGCCAATAGAAGCGGCCCTACCAACGATTCGTTGATACACTCAAAAGAGGTTCCTTTGAGTGCACGCCGTACCAAAGTATTACGCGCCACACGAAGATGAACAGCGGCTTTACGGGCTTGCACCCTCAGCTCTGTTAACTCGGCAACCGAAAGACCTCGGTATTCTAAGGCTATTAAGGATAGCGATCGATTCGCGAGATCACTGACCTCTGAGACGATCGTTTTCTTTTGTTCTAACTTCAGCGCCACCGTGACTACCCTCATGATAATGACAACTCTTTGCAATCCCCTTTGAAGAGGGATTGCCCCTTACGGTAACCTCCGTTCGGAATATCCGCCTTTCAGTACCGTCTGCGCGAGCTTACCTTTCGGTTATTTAAACCACCGTACTCGCGGTCTTAGACAGCCATTGCTGCTAAATCCTAACTATCGAATGAGGCTTGATCAATCATCAAGCCGGGGCCCATGGTTGTAGAAAGGGTGATCTTTTTAAGATAAATACCCTTCGCTGTACTGGGCTTTGCCTTACGCAAACCGTCCAAAACAGCCAACACATTGGCCTTTAAAGCCTCTAAAGAAAAGTCCACTTTGCCGACACAGCCATGCACAATCCCGTTTTTATCAGAACGATAACGAACCTGACCGGATTTGGCATTTTTCACCGCTGTGGCTACATCCATACTCACAGTACCCACCTTAGGATTAGGCATTAAACCCCGGGGCCCTAATATTTGTCCTAAGCGTCCAACCACACCCATGGCATCGGGACTGGCAATCACTACATCGAAATCGAGCATGCCACCTTGAATGGCTTGTGCCAAATCATCCATCCCCACAACGTCAGCGCCCGCGGCTTTTGCAGCCTCTGCATTCTTACCCTGGGTAAAGACAGCCACACGAACCGTTTTACCGGTACCAAAGGGTAAAACCACTGCACCACGTACTGTTTGATCGGATTGACGCGCGTCTACGCCCAAATTGACACTAATATCCACGCTCTCACGAAACTTTAAGGGTGGTAAGGATTTTAGAAGCTCGACTGCGTCGGCAAAAGCATAAGCTTTAGCAACTGTGAGACGCGATCGAATGGCTTTTGTACGTTTAGAAAGTTTTGTTGCCATTTTAATCCTCCACCTCTAATCCCATACTTCTCGCACTGCCCGCAATCGTACGCATCGCTGCTTCCAAATCGGAGGCTGTTAAATCAGGCCTTTTTTTGGTCGCAATCTCAGCCAACGCTGCACGAGAAATTTTGCCTACTTTATGGCTATGCGGCGTACTACTACCCTTTTCGACACCGGCAGCTTCTCTTAACAGCACACTGGCAGGCGGGGTTTTAATCTCAAAGGTAAAACTACGATCAGCATAAATC
>JAGOUJ010000021.1 GCA_018061325.1 Gammaproteobacteria bacterium | reverse complement strand
GAAGAGCATGTTCATTGGTTTATCAAACAAGCCCAAGTTGGCACTGCGGAAGCTCAAGTCAACCTCGGGGTTCTGTACCAGTACGGCCAAGGGGTTACCCAGGACGATGCTCAAGCCAAGGCCTGGTATGAGAAGGCCGCTGCCCAGGGGGATGCGAGAGCTCAACGCAACCTCGGGGTTCTGTACCAGTACGGCCAAGGGGCTACCCAGGACTATGCTCAAGCCCGGGCCTGGTGGGAGAAGGCGGCCGCCCAGGGGGATGCTGTGGCTCAAACTCAGCTTGGGGTTCTGTACGCTAGCGGCCAAGGGGTTGCCCAGGACGATGCTCAGTCGAAGGCTTGGTATGAGAAGGCGGCCGCCCAGGGGGATGTGAAGGCTCAATTCGCCCTCGGGGTTCTGTACGCTGATGGCGGCCACGGGGTTGCTCAGGACTATGCTCAAGCCAAGGCTTGGTATGAGAAGGCGGCTGCACAGGGGGATGTGAAGGCTCAATTCGCCCTCGGGGTTCTGTACGAGTACGGCCAAGGGGTTACCCAGGACTATGCTCAGGCGAAGGCTTGGTATGAGAAGGCCGCTGCCCAGGGGAATGCGTGGGCTCAACGCAACCTCGGGGTTCTGTACGAGTACGGCCAAGGGGTTACCCAGGACTATGCTCAGGCGAAGGCTTGGTATGAGAAGGCCGCTGCCCAGGGGGATGCGAAAGCTCAACGCAACCTCGGGGTTCTGTACTATAAGGGCCACGGGGTTGCTCAGGACTATGCTAAAGCCAAGGCCTGGTATGAGAAGGCCGCTGCCCAGGGGGATGCGAGAGCTCAACGCAACCTCGGGGTTCTGTACCAGTACGGCCACGGGGTTACCCAGGACTATGCTAAAGCCAAGGCCTGGTGGGAGAAGGCAGCCGCCCAGGGGGATGCTGTGGCTCAAGAGAATCTTGCGAAATTATCTCAAGAGGAGTCCCCCAAATGGAAATTTAAATTGTTTTAAGTAAGTTAGGAGCAGAAAAAGTAATAATTACATAACTTATTTGTGAGCAGTGGCCTCAGCACCCGATGCTTATTGTGTTTCCAAGAGCAGAGTCCTATCAAAAGGGTGCTCGTGCATTCAATTTGATTTAATAGCCTATAAAATTAGGCTTTATTGCAAGGATGGGGTTATTTAAGTCAGTGAGGTGGGAAATGCGTGCCAATCTTACACAGATAAGACTAATGATAAGAAGGAGGGCGGGTAGATGATCAGGAGATGCTCTCCTCTCCTCGATGACTATCTTTGAGTGTAATGATCATCTTTGGTAAATTTATGCAGTCGAGCTGCTGTTTGATTTACTGTATAGGTTAGTGGTTTAATGAGGTGATACTTTGGAATGTTATTTGCGAAACGGAGCCTGCTATCGAAGCTAGTCAATGTACGTCAAAGGTCTTCACCCTGTGGAATGGAACACCTTTGAAAACTGTGAGCGCCTTTGAAGAATATGTATGACTTTAGCGCATTCAACTTATCGGAAAACCTATGAAAATATCGCCGATTTGTTAGAGGCTGGACAATTACTAACAGTAAGTAGCATTAATGCACCAATGACAGCCACCTATTGGTGCATTGGTCTCACATTCTGAAATTTGAGTAAGCAAGCTTTGTTTCTGCAACCAATAAGGAATAGGGGTATCTTAGGGGGTATTGAAAAAATATTTTACTTATATTAAAAGGATTTAATGGTTTTTTTCGAGTCCGGCCCCGGCACCATAAAATAATCTTAGACTTTTGCTTAATGGCGCCAAAGCCTTTAAAATTCTATCGGTCGTATGTAAAAGTATCTTAAACAACCAAGTTAATAAACTCATGAATGACAGAGCACCTCAGATTTACGTGATTGCAGGGCCTAATGGTTCCGGTAAAACAACGTCTGCTAAAACATTGCTCCCCGAGCTATTGAATTGTCATGAGTATGTGAATGCCGATTCAGTAGCAGCAGCTTTATCGCCCTTTAATCCAGATGCGGTAGCTATACAGGCAGGCCGCCTAATGCTAGAGCGAATCCATTATCTTGCAGGAAGTATATGCAATTTTTTTACAGTGTATCAAAAGATAGCAACCAATTGGTTTTTGTATGATAATCGCGAAGAAGAGTCGCAATTAATTGCAAGAAAAATGGAAAATACTAATAATGTAGATATTATCGATGAGTTACTCTGGAAAGTAATCAATGAAGGATTAAAAAATGAAAAAAAACCGTGATGCAAAAGAAGATTTAGATTTGGCTGCACGGATTGATTATGGTGTAAAGACTGGTGTGAGAGAGGCCGTTCTTAGGCATAAAAGAGAAGGCAGATCTATTTTTGTGGAAAAAAACGGAAAGATTATTGAAATTCCGCCTGAAGAAATTTAGTAATAACGAGGTAAATTGTGAAAAATCCATCCTTTATGACTGTCTCCGAAGCAGCCTGTAATCATTTTCGTGGCTTGCTACGCCAAGAAGAACATCCTAATTTAAATCTACGTATTTTTGTTTCCAAGCCTGCAACGCCTCATGCAGATGTTTCGATTACTTTTTGCGCGATGGGTGAAGATCTAGAGTCTGATATTGCTTTAGAATTCGAGGAATTTACACTATTTGTCGAAAAAGCTTCCCAGCCTTTTTTAGAAGAAGCTGTTATTGATATGGAAGTAGGGGCTCTGAATGCCCAATTATCCATTAAAGCTCCTCATCTAAAAACAGAACCCATTTTTGAAACCCTCAAGGACCATATTCAATATGTGATTGATAGCGAAATAGCGCCAGGTTTGGCCAGTCATGGCGGTAAGGTCGAGATTAAAGATCTGAGCGAGGACAAGGTACTGTCGCTTGCCTTTGGCGGAGGTTGCCAAGGCTGTGGGATGTCGCAGGTTACCCTCAAGCAGGGAATCGAACGGCTTTTGAAAGAACGATTCCCGGAAATACTCGATATTCGTGATGCAACAGACCATACTGGTGGTGAGAATCCTTATTATCAGGCCGCGGAAGTAGGGAAGTGTGGGGGATAAGATGGCGCGTAGCGCCGGGTGAGGGATGAAATTGCTAAGGAGTAAAATCTGTGCTTAAAAATTACGTAAGCGAACTCGACTTATTTCTTCAAGACTTTGATAAAACAGCGGGTGCACATTCAGAGGCACGCACCCAAGAAGAAGCTAAGCATAGGCGTATTGCGGATGCTAGAGATTATGCAGAAGCTAAGGATGAAATTCTCTCCGGCACGGTATAATTTCAAACGCCCTCTCCCGCTTGGTGGGGGAGGGTTGGGGTGTGGGTTAGCATGAAAGAGAACACAAGATTGTCCGATGATGCAGTGGATGCCATTGCAGCCGTGGTACTGATTACCCTGGTTGTGAGTGTACTGGTGTATTGGCTGGAGACGATGTAGTTTTTTAATGCGAAAAAGCGTACTTCTCTCTGCGTATGCTCTTCTTATCAAAACCCATGGCCGTTAATAAAGCAAAACTATCATCGATCATCATGGGATTGCCACAGAGGTAAACCAAATCTTGGGTGGGGTTGGGCTTAAGCTTTTCCAAGACAATTTGTACATGCCCTAAATGTTCAAAATCATGCTGTGTGGTGCTCGCGCGACTATAACAAGCATAAAAATGAAAGTTGGGATATTGCTGATCGAAGGCTACAAAATCATCCCCAAATAATAGATCGGTTGCGTGTCTGGTACCTTGGATGATGATAATCTCTAAAGCCGGATTATTTTCTAAACGATCTTTAATCTGATCGAGCATCGAACGATAGGGGCTTATACCGGTGCCTGTACCCACCAAGAAAATACGTGTGGGTTGTTCTTCTTTAAGCACCAAAAGACCATGCGGTCCGCTTGCTTCAATACAATCGCCGATGGCTAAGGCACTTAGATATTGGGTCGCAAGACCGCCTTCAACATGGGCACAGGTAATTTCCAGGCTATTGCCAGAAGGTGGGTTTGCAATACTATAACTGCGATTGACCATTTTATCCGGTCCCGGTAAGTGCAATGTGACAAATTGACCGGGAATAAAGTCTAAAGTTTGGCCATCTTCAGTACGAAAGGTGTAATGACCCACTTGGCCGCCCAAGCGTTGTGCCTTTTCTAGTTTATAACGTCGTTTTAGGATAGCCATTTGTTGTACTATGGGTGCCAATAAGAAATAGATGGAGGTCTTGATAGCATGAAACGCTGGATTAATCAACGAAATATCTTGCTAACTTACATGCTGATCTGTTTAACAGCCTGTAGCGCTCAGTCTCCCAAAGCGCCTCTCTATCAGCGTTCTATGGTACGACAAGGACAACCCAGGGTCGCCCTTGTTTTAGGGGCAGGGGGGGCGCGTGCCTTAGCCCATTTAGGTGTTTTAAAGGTTTTGGAAGATGAAGGTATTCCCATTGATCTGATTGTTGGCAGCAGTGCAGGGGCCATGATAGGCGCTTTATATGCCGATTGCCCCAATGCTGAAAGGGTTAAGGAAAAGGTAATCGATCTGAAGAAAGAAGATCTACTGGATCCGTCCTTAGCGGGTTTAGTGATGGCACCCATTCGACATACAGGGCCTGTGAAAGGGGAGGCGCTTGAAAATTTTTTAAGCGCACGCTTAGAGGCCAAAACCTTTCATGCCTTAAAAATCCCGTTGGTACTGACAGCCACTGATATTGAAAATCATCGCTTGGTTATTCTAAAACGTGGGGCATTGGTGCCTGCCATTCATGCTTCTGCGGCTTTACCGCCGCTTTTTGCAGCGGTTAAACTCAATCATCAAACCTTAGTCGATGGCGGTGTCATGGCACCCGTACCCGTAGAGGTCGCTAGAACCTTTAATCCCCTTTTTATCATTGCCGTGGATATTAGTACGGAACCGGTCAAAGAGCCTGTGACGGGGGTTTTGGATCTTTTAGATCGTGCTTTTCAAATTTGTTTTTATGAACTGTCCCGTGTGCAATCTAAACAAGCTGATTTCTTAATTCATCCCAATATGAATGGTTATGGTACTTTTGATGACCAATATAATAGCCAGCTTTATGAAAATGGTAAGGCGACGGCACGGGCAGGCATGCAAGACTTAAAGAAAGCGCTTAAAGCACAGGGTATTGCGCTACAAAAAAGGTAAGCCTGCTTTCTAAATCTGGCCGCCCTTGCAAAAATTGACTTTTATAGACCCAAACCGTAGAATCGCCCGCAACGGACCCTATTAAATCATCAAAGAGGTTAGATCATGGCTGTTCAAAAGAGCCGTAGAACGCGTTCTACGCGTGGCAATCGTCGTATGCATGACAAATTATCACCCCCTACCTTGTCTATTGATTCAGAGACAGGTGAGGTACATCGAAGACATCACCTAACACCCAATGGGTTTTATAGAGGCGTGCAGATTATTGCTGCCAAACCGGTGAAAGCAGCTAAAGACCTTGAAGCTGGAGAATCCTAAACTTGAGCCTGTGCATTGCACTGGATGCCATGGGTGGCGACCATGGGCCGCGTGTCGTGGTACCTGCAGCACTAGAAGCCCTTGCGCTACACCCTGAACTGGTACTGATACTTGTTGGAGACCCAGTGCTTATAGAAAAGCATCTGGCAGAAATCGGTGCAAGCCCTCATCCTCGTTTACGTATTCAAGCCGCCACACAAGTGGTGTTGATGGACGATCCGCCCGCTTTAGCCCTTCGTAAAAAAACAGATTCCTCCATGCGTGTAGCCCTAAACTTGATTAAAACAGGCGAGGCGCATGCCTGTGTAAGCGCTGGCAATACCGGTGCACTCATGGCCACGGCCCGCTATGTTTTAAAAATGTTACCGGGTGTGGATAGGCCTGCCATTGTTTATGCTTTGCCCACCATGACAGGCCATGTACATGTGTTGGATTTAGGCGCCAATGTGGATTGCGAGCCCAAAGATTTGGTGCAATTTGCCTTGATGGGATCCATTCTGGCCAGCGTGGTCGATAATCATCCCAATCCTAGCATCGGTTTACTGAATGTGGGATCGGAAGCTATGAAGGGCAGTGCGCAGGTTAAACAAGCTTCAGAATTATTAAGCCACTGTACTTCGCTCATCAATTACACCGGTTTTGTAGAAGGCGATGATATCTACAAAGGTAAAGCCGATGTGGTGGTCTGCGATGGTTTTGTGGGCAATGTGGCTTTAAAAGTGAGTGAAGGCCTGGCCAAACTTTTTTTTCAATCCTTAAAAGAGGCTTTTTCCAGTTCTTTGTATGGCAAGGTTATGGCTTTTTTTATGCTGCCTCTTTTGAAAAAATTAAGCGCTCGATTAGATCCCAATCAACACAATGGTGCCAGTCTTTTAGGTTTGAAGGGTGTTGTGATTAAAAGCCATGGTAGTGCTGGGATCAATGCTTTTAAGAGGGCGATACAGGTTGCCATTGTAGAAGCTCAAAAAAATCTACCTGAAAAAATTCAAGCCCAGCTTATGAGTCAATTGCCGAAAATGGCCGAATTACCCATCGAACGGATGAGTGGGTTATCTTGATTTACACACGTATAGCCTCCACAGGATCGTATCTCCCCGCACGCAGGGTGTCGAATGATGAACTGGCGCAATCGGTCGATACTTCTCATGCATGGATTCTGGAACGCACGGGTATCGAACAACGTCATATTGCCAACGACCAGGAAACTACGGTTTTTATGGGGACTGAGGCTGCTAAACAAGCGCTGGAAACAGCGGGCGTATCAGCCTCTGATATCGATATGATTATTGTGGCCAGCTGTACGGCTGAAAAAATTTTTCCTTCTACGGCTTGTCTTATTCAAGAAGCGCTGGGTGTAGCATCCATTCCCGCCTTTGATATACAAGCGGCTTGTAGTGGTTTTATCTATGCCTTGAATGTGAGCGATCACTTTATACGTTCAGGCCAGGCAAAACGTGTTTTATTGATTGGCGTGGAGGTAATGACCCGCTTGGTCGATTGGACCGATCGTAGAACTTGCGTGTTATTTGGGGATGGTGCAGGTGCAGTTTTATTAGAAGCAAGCGAAGCGCCGGGTATTCTAAAAATCCAATTCGGTGCGGAGGGTCGACATAAAGAGGTGCTTTATATGGATAAAGCCCCTGGATCCTTTATTCAAATGCAGGGCAATGTGCTTTATAAGGTCGCGGTGCAGGTTTTAGATAAGGCAATCCGACAACTACTCGATGACACAAATACCGAACTATCCAGCATCGATTGGATGATTCCACACCAAGCCAATGCGCGCATGATTCAGGCCACCGCAGAAAAATTAGGGCTTTCTTTTGAACGTGTCATGATCACGCTTAATCAACATGCCAATACCTCTGCAGCTTCCATACCCTTGGCCTTCGATTGGGGCATTCGACAGCAGAAAATCAAACGCGGTCAGCGCCTATTATTCGAAGCCATTGGTGCTGGTTTAACCTGGGGTACAGCCTTGGTGCAGTACTAAGACCCATAGACAAAGGGGGGTGATGAATTGACAGTCCTAGACCAAAACGCTACCATTCGCTCTCTCAATCGAGTGTCACTATGATGAATCAAAAATTAGCAGTGGTATTTCCAGGACAAGGCTCGCAGTCTGTGGGAATGCTCCATCAGACGGCCTTAGAGGCCCCTGTCATTCTTAAAACCTTTAAAGAGGCCTCAGAGGTCTTGGGCTATGATTTATGGTCTTTAGTCCAAGAAGGCCCTCTAGAGAGAATAAGCCAAACAACTTATACGCAGCCTGCCTTATTGGCAGCGGGTGTGGCACTATGGCGTTTGCACTTAGAAAATGCACCCCTGAAACCCCGGTATTTGGCAGGTCATAGTTTGGGTGAATATACAGCCCTTGTGTGCGCCAATGCCCTTGGTTTTCAAGAGGCGGTGCAACTGGTCGCCTTAAGAGGCCAGTTCATGCAAGAGGCCGTGCCCGAGGGGCAGGGGGCTATGGCCGCTATTTTAGGTTTAGACGATCTTAGGGTTGCAGAACTGTGTGAAGCCGTATCCTTAGAAAATCCTACAGAAACAGTAAGTCCGGCAAATTATAATACGGTGGGGCAAGTCGTTATCGCTGGACATGCTGCCGCTGTGCGACGGGTTTTAGAAGAAGCCAAAGCAGCGGGTGCAAGACGCAGTCTGCTTTTACCTGTGAGCGTGCCCTCACACTGTGCCTTGATGAAACCTGCAGCGCTGCATTTAGCACAAGCCTTAGAAAAAATTACTTTTCGCCCCCCCCTCATACCTATCTTGCATAATAGTGACGTGGCCGAACATCAAACACCGCAAAGCATTCGCCAGGCCTTGGTCGATCAGCTTTCACTGCCCATACAATGGGTACGAACCATTCGTTTGATGGTGACTGCAGGGGTGCAAACGGTTTATGAATGTGGTCCCGGTTCAGTGCTTTGTGGACTCAATCGACGTATCGAACCCACGATCGATTGCATTGGATTATCCAATAGGGAGGCAGCCTGTGTCCCTGAATAAACGTGTTGCCCTTGTCACCGGTGCCAGTCGTGGTATTGGCAAAGCCATTACCTTACGATTAGGACAAATGCCAGACTTATATATGATCGGGACAGCGACTTCGGAACAAGGCGCGACAGCCATTACACACTATCTAAAAGAAGCCCATATTGAAGGGCAGGGTATGGTTTTAGATGTCTCTAGTCTTGAAAAGGTCGAACATTTTTTAGAAAGTCTCAAAAATACGGTAGGTATGCCCAGTGTATTGATTAATAATGCCGGTATTACTTGCGATGGGTTATTACTACGCATGCATGCTGAAGATTGGCTCAAGGTGATGAATACGAATTTAAATGGTACGTATTATTTAACCCAAGGCTGTATTCGATCCATGGTCAAGCAGCGTTTTGGACGTATCGTCAGTATTAGTTCTGTGGTGGGATTAACGGGCAATGCTGGACAAGCCAATTATGCTGCCTCTAAGGCGGGGGTTATTGGTTTTATCAAGTCACTGGCACGTGAAATAGGATCCCGTGGCATCACGGCGAATATCGTTGCACCAGGTTTTATCGACACCGATATGACCCAAGTGTTACCCCAAGAACAGCAAAAAGCCTTGCTGGAACAAATCCCCTTAAGGCGTATGGGTACGCCGGAAGAAGTCGCGCATGTCGTGGCTTTTCTAGTCTCAGCGGAAGCCGCTTATATTACGGGCGAAACCATTCATGTAAACGGTGGCATGTACATGTCTTAGGTTTTTTTATTTTTTAGAGTTTTTTTAGTGTAAGGAGTGTCTCATGGCGAATATGACAAGTATTGAAGAACGTGTAATCGATATTATCGCAAGTGAATTAAGTGTCGATAAAGCGAAAGTGGTACCCGAGGCTTCTTTTGTAGAAGATTTAGGCGCCGATTCTCTGGATAATGTCGATTTAGTGATGGCCCTAGAAGATAGCTTTGAAACCGAAATTCCCGATGAAGATGCACAAAAAATGTTAACCGTTCGAGATGCTATTCATTATATTAAGACGCATGTCTCTGTAGAAAGCGAATAATAGCTAAGCAGCTAAAGGGGGTATCGTGACAAAAAGGCGCGTTGTTATCACAGGATTAGGAATTGTTTCTCCCGTGGGAAATACGGTGGAAGGGGCCTGGGAAAACATTTTGGCGGGGCGTAGTGGTATTCGTACCATCGATACCTTTGACACCGAAGCCTTTAGTGCTAAATTTGCCGGATTGGTGAATGATTTTGATATCACACCGTATATGTCGGCGAAAGAGGCGCGCAAGTGCGATCCCTTTATTCACTATGGTTTTGCAGCGGCTGTCGATGCCGTGCAACATGCGGGCTTAGCGCTGCATGCAGATCTGGATAAGGACAGAGTCGGTGTTTGTATTGGATCAGGTATTGGGGGGCTTTGGAATATACAAGAGACCGCTGATATTCTGAAGGAATCCGGACCTCGACGTATCTCACCTTTCTTTATACCCGCAACCATTATTAATATGATTGCCGGACATGTATCCATTCGTTATGGATACCGTGGGCCTAATTTAGCCATCGTGACCGCTTGTACAACAGGTACGCATAGTATTGGGATTGCTGCACGTTCTATTATGATGAATGATGCCGATGTGATGGTCGCCGGTGGTGCAGAATATGCCTGTACACCCTTGGGTCTGGGTGGATTTGCAGCACTGCGTGCTTTATCCACACGGAATGATGCGCCTACCCTTGCCAGTCGTCCTTGGGATAAAGATCGCGATGGATTTGTCTTAGGGGATGGTGCGGGTGTATTGGTCTTAGAAGAATATGAACATGCGATGAAACGTGGCGCAACCATTCTCGCGGAGCTTGCAGGCTTTGGAATGAGTGGGGATGCTTTTCATATGACACGCCCCTCCGAAGGTGGGGTCGGTGCTGCAAGGGCGATAGAAGCCGCTTTACGAGATGCCGCAATCGCACCTTCAGAGGTCGATTATATCAATGCACATGGCACATCTACACCGGCAGGCGATCTCGAAGAAATTTTCGCCGTGAAATTGGCGCTTAAAGAGGCTGCTACGCAAATCTCTATGAGTTCGACCAAATCGATGACCGGACATTTGTTGGGGGCCGCAGGTGCTGTGGAGGCCATCTTTAGTATTTTGGCCATACGCGATCAAGTCGCACCGCCTACCATTAATTTATTTAATCCCGATGAACATTGTGATTTAGATCTGGTGCCACATGTTGCCAAAAAAAGGCCTATTCGTGTCGCCATGTCTAATTCCTTTGGTTTTGGTGGTACCAACGGAACACTTGTCTTTAAGAAGCTATGATCAAAAAAACGGCTGGTAGTCGTCCGATACCTTTTTCTGAATGGCACTCGGGGACATACATCCCTGTATTCGACGATTTCCCATCCCTGGAATCGACGCCCCTCGCCACCATTCGGAAAAACGTATTTGACCAGGTACTAGAATGCTGCTAAGGCTACTGCTAGCCGTTTTCGTAAGTACAGCACTTTTTTTTTACCATGCTCAGAAATGTTTAAACACACCCTTTGATCTAGCGGCCGATACCGTATTCATTATTCCCCAACAAACACCTTTGCGCATTATCGCTCAAAATTTGGAAAAGGAAAATATTTTAAAGACGCCTCGCTTATTCTTGGGCTGGATTTTTCTAAAGGGTTTGCAAAATCAAATAAAAGCTGGAGAATATGCTATTAGCGCTTCGATGACCCCTATCACACTGATAGAGGCATTCTGTGCAGGAAAAGTTATTCAACATGCGCTTACCATTGTGCCTGGTTGGACCTTTGAACGTTTACGCTTCGCTTTGGATCAAGATCCTTATTTAAGTCATCAAACCCGTGGTCTGAGCGATCAAGCACTGATGGAAAGCTTAAGTCATCCTTCGGTCCATCCAGAAGCGCGTTTTTTTGCCGATACGTATTACTTTCCTTTAGGGACCAGCGATCTGGCCTTTTTAAAACGCGCTTATGATCGCATGGATCAACAGTTAAAGACTCTATGGGAAAAACGTTCGCTCAATTACCCCTTGAGCTCTATCCATGAGGTTTTAATTGTGGCCTCGATTGTTGAAAAAGAATCGGCTTTTGATCATGAATACAGGGATATTGCTGGGGTTTATCTAAGGCGTTTAATGATCAAAATGCCCTTACAGGCCGATCCAACCGTTCTGTATGGTTTAGGACCCGATTGGAAAGGGCCGCTGACCCATGCAGGGATCGCTAAGCAAACACCCTATAACACCTATAAAAACCAGGGCCTTCCGCCTACGCCCATTGCCATACCCAGTCAAAAAGCTTTAGAAGCCACCTTGGATCCAAAACCTGGCGATGCGCTATATTTTGTATCAGCGCCTGATAGAAAAAGGCATGTTTTTTCTAAAAATTTAGAAGAACATCTGCGTGCTGTTAAACGTTATCGTCAAAGTATTTCAAAAGGTTAAAATCATGTTTATTACTTTAGAAGGTATTGAAGGGGTAGGGAAAACAACCCATTTGGGTTTTATAGAAGCCTATTTAGCCGATGCAGGGATCACTGTCTGTAGCACACGTGAACCCGGAGGCACGGTGCTTGGTAATGAACTGAGAAATATTCTTTTGGCTCAAAGACAAGAAATGATGAATCCCATGGCAGAGTTATTATTAATGTTTAGTGCACGCGTGCAGCATGTTGAAAGCTTTATCAAGCCTGCTTTAGCAGAACGAAAATGGGTGATCTGTGATCGTTTTGTGGATGCAAGCTATGCCTATCAGGGTGCCGGTCGTGGTATTCCCTACGATACACTTCGATCGTTAGAGCAATTAACACTGGGTGATTTTAAACCCGATCATACGTTTATTTTCGATGCACCCGTTGAACAAGCATTGGCACGGATGAAGGGTAGGGGGGTACCCGATCGTATAGAAAGCGAAACACAGGCTTTTTTTGAGCGTGCACGGCATTATTATCGGTCGTTGCCCTTGAAAGATCCGACACGCTATAGCTTGATTGATGCATCAAAATCGATGGAAGCCGTACAAGACATTTTGATAAAACAGCTTCATGTTTGGGTCGAAAAATCGCAGCATAAGACATGCTAGAAGGCCAATTAGCACGACAACATCGATGGCCCAAAACAGGTTGTATTTTGTTGGTACATCAGGCTTTAAACGTAGCAAAAGCAAGGGCTTTTGACTATGCGGAAGAACGATTGTCTACAAAGACCTCGGCCAAAGTGCTGATGCAGGCCGGCACTCATCCGGATTTTCGTTATCTTGAACCTGCCCTGGGATCCCAATGGATTACGATAGAGGTTATTCGTGAATTAACCGAATGGGCGACGCATAAACCCTTGCTGAGCCAGCATCGTGTCGCCATTATTACGGCAGCCGATGCCTTGAATAGACAAGCCGGCAATGCACTCCTGAAGACCTTGGAGGAATCGAGCGAACAAACCCTTTTTATATTATTAACCCAGCAACCCGCTTTGGTTTTGCCCACCCTTCGTAGTCGTTGTTATCGTTGTGATCTACACAGTCCAGAGCAGGCACAGACAAGCATGGCAAGGCTTGTACCCTGGATGCAGATGGATCTGAGAACCCTGTCTGAGGCGGGTACCGATCCGATAACCTTGAGCCGTCAATGGCTCGCTAAAGAAGGCCTTAAAGACCTGCTAGATGGCTTTTGGGGTGTATTAGTCGCGATGCAGCAGGATTATGCTCAGCAGGGAAGGGTGATCCATCGCGGTGATTGGTGGTCGCTGATCGATAAGCTTCTTCAGGCCAAGCAATCGCTCACTGAAGGCGCTGTTGTTAATGATGGCTTAGTGCTTGGATCTTTATTAATAGAATATGCTGCTATAATGACTCAAAAGGATTGCTAGCAGGGTAGGTTATGACCATCTTAGAAGAAGCACCTAAAAAATCGAATGTACTCGTACTGACCATTAAGGATAAGGCTGTTTTATACAGTGCCTATATGAGTTTTTTGATCGATGGGGGTATTTTTATTCCCACACAGCGCCATTTTACCTTGGGCGAAGAAGTGCAAATGCTGATTAGCCTAATGGATGAACCTGAGAAACACCCTGTTGTCGGAACCGTTGTTTGGATAACGCCTATGGGGGCACAAGGTAATCGAGCCCCAGGTATTGGGGTGCAACTAAACGGTCCAGAAGGTAAGGAAGTCCACCGTAAGATCGAAACCCACTTAGCGGGTACCCAAAACTCGGATAAGCATACGCATACCTTATAGGCTATCTACGGGTGCTTCCCCCTTCAAAGGGGGATCTTAGTAAGTTATAATAAGCCACTATTTTTGAAAACAGTTGTAATATGCTCGTAGATTCTCATTGCCATCTTAATATGATTGATTACCAAGCTTTGGGTTCAGACCTAGACATGGTGATACAAGAGGCTACACAAGCAGGGGTTGAGCACATGCTCTGTGTAGGCTGTGGTTTGCATAGAGACGCCGCCAGTATTATAAAAATCATTGAGCGCTATGAAAACGTCTCTGGTTCGGTGGGATTACACCCCGATGAATCCGTTGCACAAGAACCCACCTTCGCCGATCTGCTGGCTTTAGCGGATCATCCGAAGATTATTGCGCTTGGCGAAACAGGTTTGGATTATTACCAGAGCACTGAGAACAATCCAAGCCCTATTGTACAACAAGCACGGTTTGCGATGCATATTGAAGCTTCTAAAATAACCAAAAAGCCTTTGATTATTCATACCCGACAAGCCAAGGCCGATACGATTGCACTGATGCGATCAGAAGGAGCCGAACAAGCAGGTGGTGTGATGCATTGTTTTACAGAAGACTGGGAGATGGCGTCTCAAGCCTTAGACTTAGGTTTTTATCTGTCTTTTTCAGGGATTGTCACCTTTAAAAATGCGGTTGATTTACAAACAGTTGCTAAAAAAACACCTTTAGACCGTTTACTCATTGAAACCGATTCACCCTATTTAGCGCCCGTACCTTATCGGGGTAAAATAAACAGACCTGCTTATGTTAAAGAAGTTGCTGAGTTTATTGCCAATCTACGCGGTATTTCCTTTGAAGTATTGGCTAAACAGACCACCGAAAATTTTTATCGCTTATTTAATATCGCTTAAAGTGGTTCCTTGGCATGAGGCCTAGATACCCTAATGCTGTATACCGTGATTATCGAAATAATCACGGTTATAAAGGCTGCCAGACCCCATCCCGACCAAAATCACTGGCTTTTACTAGTTCAGGATCCCTTGGTAAGTCTCCCCCAGGGTCTGTGCAAGAATATGCCCAACCCCATAGGCAATCATGGCGGCCACGCCACCGACAGCCAGCATTTCTAGTCCTGCTTTAAACCAGCCTGTACCCACAATGAAAACCCGCAGGGAGCCGACCAAGAATAAGGTTAATGCTGTTAACAGACAGCTAATCAAAAATTGATGTTCAGAAAAATCGGGCATTAAAACGAAACTAATGAGTGGCACAGCACCACAGATAATAAAGGCTAGAAAAGTTACTAAACCATGAAGCAAAGGATCGGTATAACCAGAAACGCCTTTTGTAGCAGCACTCACACGGGCACTCAGATAACTAGAAGCACCCATCGATACACCATCACCCAATAAATTAACCACCCCTAAAATAATGATCACCAAGGGGGCTAATTTCGCGCCTTTTACACCCGCGACCACACAAAAAGTTGTCACAATGCCATCATTCGCACCATAGATAATATCTGCAATATAGTGGCGTAACAGGGCCATAAATCCTTTGTGAGATGCTTGCTGGGTATCGAGAGCCATAACCTTCCTTAAATGCTTTGTTTAAAGGCTTATCAATAAAGCAAATCGCCTTAGATTGCAAGCCTCTATCCTAAGGCTATACTATCTCAGGCGTATCTAGCAGAGTGAGGATGGATTTTATGCCGAGAAAGAAAGTTAATAAACAAAACGCTCGCTTACCCTCCAACCGAGCGCTTGTACTATTGTTTGTGAGTATTGCACTGTTCACACACGTTTCTATAAGCCTGCATGAGCATTCGCAATTAGCGTATTGGGTATCTCACACAAAGCCTATTTTTTCACGTTTTAAGGTTAAGTCTGTTATTGCCAACGATCAGAAGGAACGGAAAGATCAGTCTGTACGCATCTTATCGGACGATCCTATGATACGCGTGTACCCCCATTTTATAACGGCGAAGGAAAGCAAGCAATTAATCGCACTTGCGAAAAGTCGTTTAGAAGCCTCGAAAGTCATGCGTGGGAACCAAGCGGTTTTAGATGATAAGATACGTTCTTCTAAAACAGCCTATCTGAGTCGTTCAGACAGTCACATTGTCGCTGCGATTGAAGACCGTATTTGTAAAATAGTGGCGTGTGAGGTTCATCAAATAGAACCTTTGCAAGTGGTACATTATAGTAAGGGGCAATTTTACAAACCGCATCATGATTATCTTGAACCGGGTGATTTTGAACCAACATTAGGACAACGCTTGCACACGTTTTTGATTTATTTAAACAATGTGGCACCCAGTGATGGGGGTCTTACTTTTTTCCCACAGCTGAATATTAGCATTCAACCAGAAATGGGTGCGGCACTGTATTTTAGAAATCTGGACATCCATGGCAATCCTGATCCAAGAACCTTACATGCTGGCGAAGAAATATTCAATCCTCAGATTGAAAAATGGGCTATTAATGTTTGGATTCGTGAAAAAACATTTTCTAAGCCGGAGTAGAATAAGCCATGAGATTAAAAACACCCCTTTTTTTAATAGCCTTACTTATTGTATGCGGTCTTTTTTCTGAAAAATCGTTTTATCACCACGCCACACAAGAGACGATTAAACCATCGGTTGTAAAACAGAATAAAAATATTACAATACTTTCGTTTGCAACCGATCCTAAGCATTGCATGTTAAAATTATTAACGGCCAGCAGCCCCTACCCCGTAGAAATACTGGGTAAAAATAAAAAATGGCGATCCCATCGCGATAAGCTTGAGGCCGTCAAACGGTATCTATCAAAAAAAAACCTGCGCAATTCCGATAAAATTATTATGTTTGTGGATGGGTATGATACTTTTTTTGCACCTGGGAACCAGGATATTATTAAAAAATTTCACAGCTTTCATAAGCCTATTGTCATCTCGGCTGAAATAGGCTGTTGGCCTTTCCATACACCTGCCTGTATTGATAAAAAACTGTATCCTAAAAGTCCAACGCCCTTTCAATATGTGAACTCAGGAACCTATATAGGCTATGCTTCAGCTATTTATAAAATGTTAAAAGAGGTTTTACATGACCATCCTCAGCAAAGAGATGATCAATATATGCTTCATGATTATTTTATCAATCATCCCGATCGGGTTGCGCTCGATTATCATCAAGAAATATTTTCATTGCTCTATGAAACAAACCTAAACAATTATCATTATGACAATCAAACAGGTTTTATAAGCAATCTTATCACGCACAGTACGCCGGTGGTCTTTCATGGCAATGGTCCCTTCCCTGTTAAACAATTGCTATTGAACTTACATGCTATGGCTTATAAAACTGCGGGTGGTTGTGATAATTATTAGTCAATCTCCGGATTCCAAAAATTTTTATATTTTAAGCGATAAGCTTGTATTTTTAGAGCGCTTTCGCTATTTAAAGTAAAAGACACTGCGCCATGATGCATGCTATCAAAAACAGGGATAGAAGCTTCTCGATAACGTTGTAGTATGGCAGGTTTGGGATGCCCATAGTGATTCGCGTAACCCACGGTGATAATGGCATACTGCGGATGAACGGCAGCAATAAAAGCCTCCGAGGAAGATGTTTTACTCCCATGATGGGGTACGATTAACACGGTGGATGCCAAGGCCTGAGGTACTCTCTGTATCAGATCGGTTTCGCTCTTGGCCTCGATATCGCCCGTCATTAAAACACTCTGTGTGCCTGCCTGGACTTTCAATACACAGGAGCGATCATTTTTTTTACCCTGATAGTCGATGGTTGGATGTAATATTTCAAATAAAACACCGTCCCATTCCCAGCGTTGACCTGCCACACAGGGATCCACCACGCGATCGGCCAACGGTTGATCGCTACTCATAATATGATGTACAGGCATCGCTTTGATAATAGAGGCCGCCCCGCCCTTATGATCATTATCGGCATGGCTAATAATCAGGCGATCAATCGCCTTCTTTTTACGGGTTGCTAAAAAAGGTAATACGACTTGTGCCCCTGTGTCGAAATGCTTTGATAATTGAGGTCCTGTATCAAACACTAAGACATGATTTTTGGTTTCTACCACAGTTGCCAAGCCCTGCCCCACATCCAAGACTGTAATCCCCGCCATGCCTTCTTTGATTGCAGGCACAGGACTCAATAGCAAGGGTAATAAGGCCACGACCCCTACGTATCGTCCGGGTAACCCTGTGGGTAGCAAAAAACAAAGAAGGCCGCCCATGGCTACCCCTATCAAAGGGGTGTTTTGATGAACCGAGTCCCAGGTGGCATAAGGCATATTTGAGAGGGTTTGTAATACGGGCCATAAGCCTTGGAGTCCGTAATCGCCCAGAGAAAATAAAATGCGGGCTAGGGTCTTAGAAAAAAATAAGCTTAGGGTCCCGCCTAAACAACAGGGTACAACCCAAAAACTAAAATAAGGAATCGCTATAAAATTAGCAAGGGGTGACACCAACGAACAACTGCTAAAAAGGGCTAAACTAATAGGTGTTAGACCCACAAATAAGATAAGATGGATCCGACCGCACTGCAGCCACCATCCCTTTGTGCCTATGCGATTTTGCATGCTATACAAAATAATGCCAACGGCTGTAAAAGATAGCCAAAAACCGGGCGACAAGGTTGAAAGCGGATCGCACACTAATACAAGACCTAAGGCTATCCAATAGCCTCTGCTGGTATGCTGAACTTTTTTTAAGATTAGACTTAAAATGAAAGCAGAAATCATAAAAATGGCACGCCTAGAAGGTATGGAAAATCCAGATAAGGCTGCATAAAGACAAGCTAATAACCAGCCAATACAATATCCGACCGTTTTGATTGATCCTGAAAAACGATTGGATGGCAAACAATAACAAATCTTTTTCGTTAAAAAATAGAAGAAACTAGCAATAAGACTAATATGTAAACCAGAAATGGCTACAAGATGCCCCGTCCCTGTCTGCCTAAAAACCTGCCAGTGTTCCTGGGAAATAAAAGATTGATCCCCCATACTCAAGGCCATCATCACACCGACAAAAGGCCTTCCCTCTAAAGCATGGGCTACCTGATCCCGTACCCAAGCTCGGATCCGATCCAAGGGATAATTCCAAACATGATCGCCGAGCTTTTCAAAAGGCTTTTTAGCCAGGATGCTTCCCTCTGCCACCCATTGATGCTCAAAAAAATATTTTTCAAGATTCATACTGCCAGGATTGGCATAGCCATGCGGTCGTTTAAGTTTAACAACAAAACGCCACTGTTCTCCCGCACCCACTTTTTGGGGTGGATCCCACCAGCGCAATTTGACAAGCCCCGGCTTGGGCCATTGAGACATGGGCTGCACGCTTTGGATTTTAAACTGAAACTGAAGACTTTTTCCTTTTTGAACGGGCAAGCTATCGACCAGGCCTATTACTTCGATGGGTGTTCCAACAATCTCGTTTGGGATCCAGCCTTGCACAATGGATCGGGCAGAAATGAAGACTACTAAAAAACCCAGAGAAAAGGCTAAAAGAAGCCGTGCCCAGGGTTTAAAGCGTGTGCACAAAGCCAGTAGCAGTACAAGACCATTGCCAAGCATCACGCTTTTAAGGGGGGGCAAATCGCTACAGAGCTGTAAACAGAGAACACCCAGAAAATAGCTTAAAATAATACCTACCATCGGGCAGATTCTAGGGTATGAAACAAACGAAAGGGATCCGATGAATAACCTATAGACCCCCACCCCAGCCCTCCCCCGCATTCGCCACATATACGTGATTAGCAGGCGCTTGGTGGGAATGACTCTAAGTTAAACAACCATTATGAAGGGTTACAATACGGTCCATCTTAGCGGCTAAAGCAGGATCATGGGTAACAATAATCAGACTTGTTTGATGCAAGCGATTAAGGGATTGTAAGATCTCGAACACTTGCATGGCACTTTCATCATCCAAATTGCCTGTGGGCTCATCGGCCAACACACAATCGGGACGGTTAACCAAAGCCCTTGCAATCGCCACCCTTTGTCTTTCACCACCGGATAGTTGTGCTGGACGATGTTTCAAGCGATCGTGCAGGCCTACAGCAATGAGACACTCTATCGCACGGGCTTTGGCAATAGCTATCGGTTGTTTGCCAATCAATAAAGGCATCGCCACATTTTCGAGTGCACTAAACTCTGCCAATAAATGATGCGATTGATAAACAAAGCCAAGGGATTGATTCCGTAATGTTTCAATGGCCGCTTCTGTTAAGGTACTAAGATCCTGACCCTTTAAAAAGACTGCACCCGAAGTTGGGTGGTCTAAGCCCCCTAATAGCTGTAAAAGGGTTGTTTTACCCGATCCGGATCGTCCCATAATGGCAATTTGTTCTGCACGCGCTACCGATAAGTTTAGACCCTGAAGTACGGGGATGCGATTAGTACCCTCTTCGTATGTTTTAGATAAGTCTTTACACGCAATGGCACTGTGATGATCTATCCGTTTATGCATAACGTAGGGCCTCGGCAGGTTTGATACTGGCTGCGCGAAAGGCAGGATATAAGGTTGCTATAAAACACATCGCGATGGCAGAGGCTACAATGGTTAGAACATCTGAAGCATGTACTTCCGAGGGTAAAAAGCCAATCAAATAAATTTCCTTGGAAACCAATTCTACATTTAAAAAGCTCTGGAGTAGATCGGCCCATCCACTAATATGGGTGGCCAAAAATAGCCCCCCTAAGATACCTAATACAGTTCCAATAAAGCCAATCATAAGACCTTGTAACATAAAAAGACGCAAGATCGATGCACGACTAGCCCCTAAGGTTCTTAAGATAGCAATATCCGATCGTTTATCGGTTACCACCATCACAAGGCTTGATACCAAATTAAAAGCAGCCACCGCAATAATAAGCAATAAAATAACCGTCATGACTGTTTTTTGAATTTTAAGCGCTTTAAAAAAATTACCAAAATCGAGTGTCCAGTCCGAAACCCAGTAGTCCTTATGCCATTTTTCATAAAGATAGCTTGCAATAGCCGGTGCTTCTAATTCATCCTGTATGCTTAATTGCATACCACTCACCCCACCATGCATACGAAATAAGCGATCGGCATCCTGGAGATCGATAAAAAGCTGTTTATCGTCATACAGCTCGCCAATACTAAAAATGCCCACAACCGTAAAACGTTTCATGCGAGGTAAGATCCCTGCAGGCGTGATGGAGGCTTCGGGTACAATAAGGCTTATTTTATCGCCTAGGCTTAAGCCTAAATTTCTAGCGAGGGTTGCGCCTACCAAGGCACCATAATGTCCAGGCACTAAATCGCTTAGGTTACCTTGTGTTAAGCGGCTTAATCCAGGATAAACTTTTTGGCTTTGTGTAGGCTCAATCCCCCGCACCATCACACCCTGCGCACGACCGATACCTTGTGCATTCAGCATGGCTTGTCCACTAATAAAGGGTGCCACTCCGATAATCTGAGGGTCTTCAGAAAGAGTTTGGCTAAGCGCCTGCCAATCCAGTAAAGGGCCTCTTAATTTACCCAGGGTAATATGGGGTGTACCGCTTAACATTTGCACACGGATTTCACGGTTAAAGCCATTCATGACCGAAAGCACGGTAATGAGTACAGCAATACCCAGAGCGATCCCTATAATGGAGGCTAAGGAAATAAAAGAGATAAAGTGGTTTTGGCACTTAGCCCGCACATAACGGTAGGCAACAAAGGCATAAAAGGGTTTAAACATAAAAAACTGGGCCAACAAAATTCCACTGAAGTCTGCATTCACTTGCTTTAAACATGTTCGAAAAATCCCCCGACCTGTGGTCGGCCCCCTTTTAGAAAAGGGGGCGTGGCAATAGTAGCGCAATGATTAAATGGCAGCTCTTGCGGGCACTTGTCGCTCAATCTCGTCTTTAGCTACTCTACACTTAGTAAACGATGTATCAAATTGTGTTACAAAAGTATCACCTAAGACACCTTGTTCGACTCCTATCAATCTCTGAACTTTTTGATCCCATGTATTCAGTTCTCCTGTAACTGCTGCTAAACGTGCAGCTAAAGAGGGCATTGCCGCGCCAGCGGCTCGTTCAGCTTGTAACACTGCTTGCTCATCTTGCATGTGCTTTTTCTGATTCGCAGCATCATTAAGTGCTGTATGTGTTTTGGCAAGTTCCTGAACTTTAGCATGCACTTCCTTGAATACGGCTAGTCGAGCCTCGATACTTTCTGAGTTTGTACGAAGCGCCGTAGTCTCTAGCAAAGCAATAGGACCGTCTGCAAGTTTATATCTATTAATAAGCGTTTCAATTTTTTGAACAGAAGGTGCATTACCAACCATATCTGCCTTCAAACCTTCTAAAGTCTGGAGCAATCTTGCTTCTTGTTCACGTAAGCACTTATCGGCTTTTGCGAGCTGCTGATCTTCAACCAAGCCTTCGATTAAATCAACCCAAACCTCTGTGGAATCGGGA
>JAGOUJ010000057.1 GCA_018061325.1 Gammaproteobacteria bacterium | reverse complement strand
GATCTTTCTATCACTTGCTTTCACTGAAAACAAGGAACTATTCTTGCGAAAATAGATTTCTTATAGGCTTCATCATTTTTGGATTAGAACGTACGCCTTATGGAAACGAATGCGGTTATGCTGAATATGCAACAAAAAAAGGTATCGTTTCAGTGATAATACACTATAAAAATAGTTGTTTTTGAAAAGAATCGCTGATACTCTCTGTGCTTGCAATAATAAATATAAATAATAAGACAAGGAGAAGACTGATGTTTCATAGGTATTCAGAAAAGCCCCCTGTTCGACAGTGTGCAGAACGTGGGTCCAAAAGAAAACGACATGGAGAAGAATACGAAGAAGTCGATCAGAATCTAGAATACGGCATCGATACGCATCATGAACGAGGTATGTCTGAATCATTCGCTATAGCACGCACCTGTGGTTCACCTGTATTTTATGCTTCGCCTGTATTAGGGGGAATGGTATGTGATGATTTATCACTCAGTCCGAGTGTATTGCGCACATCAACACCTAAAGAAGCTATTGAACTCTCTATTCTAGAAAGAGATTTTAAATCCTTATCTGTTGTAGAAAGTTCTGAGAATACACCACCACGTTCTAGGGGATCTGCTTTTGTATACAAGCCGATCGCTGTGCGATCGGTGTTGGCTGATATTTTATTGCCTGAAGCAGTATCCAGTCATGCCGCCGATGCAGTGGTGGGTTCTCTATCCAGCCCGTGTCAAAGCGGCTTTAATAAATAGTGGCACAAATGAGGGGTTTATTCCCCGGGTGCTTGAGTATTCATACTAATTGCATGAATATGGGTGGTCATCAGATCACCCAGCGCCTGATAAATCATTTGATGGCGTTGTAAGGGGTTTTTACCTACAAAAATAGCACTCACGATCGTTACTTTAAAGTGTCCACCCTTGCCGCGGCCTGCATGATGTAAATGGCCTTCACTTTGATCTTCAATCGCTAGAACCGTGGGATCTAGTACAGCCAATGCTTCACGTATCCGATCAACCGTTGGGATCATGATTTTAGATCTCCATTCATTGTGTGATGATGCTTAGACATATATAAGCCTTGGGCAATGATAAAGAGCAAGGTAAGCCCTAAGCAACCAAACAGTTTAAAATGTACCCAGGTCGGCGTATCAAAATGATGCACTACATAAAGATTCAGTGCACCCAAAAACGCAAAAAAGAGAAACCAACTAAGATTTAAGCGTTGCCATATCACAAAACTTAAGTTCATTTGCTTATCCATCAGACGTTTCAGCAGCGGTTCTTCCATAAAATGGCTTACGAAGAAGAAGATTGCTAAAAGCCAATACACAGCCGTGGGCTTCCACTTAATAAACATCTCATTTTTTAACAAGAGGGTCGCCCCACCCAATAGGCACATAAGGCCTAAGCTAAAAAGGGATATTTTTTGGAAGGCCCCTGTTTTATAACGTAGGTAAAACACTTGTATAAAACTGGCACCGATAGCAACAGCCGTCGCCGTATAAAGCCCAGCCGCTTTATAAGCGATAAAAAACAGTGCAATCGGTAGAAAATCGAGTAGGAGTTGCATATTCGTAGGGCCTCGGATGGATTACCTTAAAAGTTATACAGCGCCTATGGTATCATTTCTTTTAAGTCTTAAGAAACGTTGGACAGGTGTCCCTATGGAAAGCAGTAAGTTGATAAACTCAAAATCACGGGTGGTCTCGGGGGCTAGAACCACGGGTGCCCTGCATTTGGGGCATTACCATGGGGTCTTAAAAAACTGGGTGGCGCTACAGTCTCAACATGAATGTTTTTTCTTTGCCGCCGATTGGCATGCACTGACGACGGAATATGAAAACCCTCAGAAGATCCAAGCCCATACTTGTGAGATGCTGCTCGATTGGCTGGGTGCGGGGCTCGATCCGAAGCAGTGTACGCTCTTTGTGCAATCGCAGGTGCCACAGCATGCAGAGCTGCATGTCTTGCTTTCCATGATGACCCCCTTAAGTTGGCTAGAGCGTGTGCCTACCTATAAGGAAATGCGCGATAAACTAAAGACCAAGCATTTAGCGACCTATGGTTTCTTAGGCTATCCCCTTTTGCAGGCTGCCGATATTCTTGCCTATCAAGCCGATATTGTACCGGTAGGCGAAGATCAAATCTCACATATCGAATTAACCCGAGAAATTGCCAGGCATTTTAATTTTTTATATAAGGACCAAGGAGGACCTTTATTAGTAGAGCCACAAGCGCTGTTAACGAAGACTTCGAAGATGCCCGGTTTAGATGGGCAAAAGATGTCCAAATCTTATCAAAACACCATTAATCTACGCGAGGATCCTGAAAGTACCAGCCAAAAGATAAAAACGATGGCCACCGATCCTGCACGTGCGCGTCGTTCAGACCCAGGCGATCCCCAAAAATGTGCCGTATTTGCTTTGCATCAGATTTATAGTTCAGAACAAACGCAGGCTTGGGTACAAACGGGCTGTACCACCGCAGGCATTGGTTGTTTAGAGTGTAAAAAGCCTTTAATAGAATCGATTCTCGCAGAGCAGGCTGTTATTCGGGCGCGGGCAGAGCCCTATAAAAAAGATCCCGATCTGCTGAAGGATATACTACAAGAAGGTTCTAAAAAAGCGCGTGTGGTGGCAGAGCAAACACTCTCCCTTGTGCGTACACGTTTAGGATTAACCGTATTATGACAACCGATCTTGTAGAGACTGTAGCGCCTGAAACGGTAGCGCTTGCTAAAGTGCCAGAACCCTATTGCATGGTGCATGGCAAAGCCCTGTTCGATTTACCCGCTGATCTTTATATTCCACCGGATGCCATGGAAGTTATTTTAGATATGTTTGAGGGGCCGCTCGATCTCTTGCTCTATCTCATTCGTAAGCATAATCTGGACATTCTCAATATTCCGGTCGCGGAAATAACCAAGCAATATGTACAATATATACAGTTACTCTCTGATTTACGATTAGAGTTAGCGGCCGATTATTTAGAAATGGCCGCAACCTTAACCGAGATAAAATCGCGCTTACTCTTACCAAAACCTGTTCTAGAAACAGGTGAAGAAGTCGATCCGCGTGCAGAACTCGTTCGACGCTTACAGATCTACGAACGGTTTAAAGAGGCGGCGACACAATTAGATCTATTGCCACGTTTGGAGCGAGATTTTTCTTTGGCTGTGGCCGAGGTTCCTTACACGGTCCTGCAAAAATCCCATCCGCCGGTGGCACTCAATGAACTATTATCGGCGTTGAAAGATGTGTTAAAAAGAATCGATCGTCAATCGATGCATAAAGTGCAACGAGAAGTATTATCGGTACGAGAGAAAATGTCTTGCATCCTTGCAAGTTTAGAGGGAAAGCCCTTTATGAATTTTGTTGGGTTTTTTAATCCGGCAGAAGGTCGTTTAGGCGTGGTGGTCACTTTCTTAGCTATTTTAGAATTGGTGCGAGAAATGATGATCGAGTTAATGCAAAATGAAGCATTTGGACCTATTTATGTAAGGATTGGGCCTAGTGGAACCGAATAATTTAGCCTGTTTACTCGAAGCCGTTCTTTTAGCCCATGGTAAGGCACTGAATGAAGATCAATTACTGGCCTTGTTCGAAGAAGAACAACGCCCAAGCCTTATCGAATTGCGGGATGCCTTGCAGGCCCTGATGGCGCAATCGGCATCGCGTGGGGTTGCGCTGGTACATGTGGCCAGTGGTTATCGCTTTCAAGTACAAGAAGCTTGGATGTCTTGGGTGCATAAATTATCTGAAGAAAAGCCTCAGAAATATTCCCGTGCTTTGCTAGAGACTTTAGCGTTGATTGCCTATAAGCAGCCCGTGACGCGCGGAGAAATAGAAGAAATCCGCGGCGTGAGCGTGAATCCAGCTACCATTAAAACCTTGGAAGAGCGTGAGTGGATCCGTGTGGTGGGCCATAAAGAAGTACCGGGTAGACCCGCTTTATTTGCAACAACGAAGCATTTTTTAGATTATTTTGCTTTACAACATTTAAAGGATTTACCCCCTTTGCCAACCCTGATGGTTGAAAACGCCCTCGCAGCGTCGATCGATTTACAAGCAGAAGAAGGACCGCTCGAGGTAAACACCGAAATCATCGAAGTAGACACAGAAACCATTCAGACGCTGGAAGTCGTCAAACCCCTATAAGGTAAAAAGAATCATGCAACCCAAAGAAAAATTACAAAAAGTCGCCGCACGTTTAGGCTTAGGCTCTAGGCGTTTGCTGGAACAGTGGATTCAAGCAGGTCGCTTTAGTATTAATGGCGTGAAGGCGACCATTGGCGATCGTGTAGGACCTCAGGATCATATTCTGTTGGATGGTCGTGCCTTACGTACCCGTGATATACGTGAAAAGCCTGCAGAACCCCTGGTGTTAATTTACCATAAACCCGTGGGTGAGCTTTGTAGCCGTTCCGATCCCGAAGGTCGGCCCACTGTTTTTGATAAGCTCCCCGTGATGCGGGCCAAGCGTTGGGTTTCGGTAGGGCGTTTAGATTTTAATACTTCGGGTTTATTATTGTTTACGACCGATGGTGATCTGGCCAATCGCTTAATGCATCCCTCTTCCAATATCGAGCGGGAATATGCGGTGCGGATCATGGGCCCCTGTAGTACGCGAACCTTAGAGCGTTTAAAACAAGGTGTGCGCTTAGAAGATGGTATGGCACGCTTTGAAACCATACGTGATGCGGGCGGTGAAGGGGCAAACCATTGGTATCATGTCGTCTTAAACGAAGGTCGCAATCGTATTGTACGACGTTTATTTGAAAGCGAGGGTTTAAAAGTAAGCCGTTTAATGCGTGTACGCTTTGGATCATTCACCCTGCCCCGTTTGCTCAAGCCTGGTCAGCATCGAAAATTAGAAAAAGCAGAGCTGGCTAGTTTTCTAGCGAGTTTGAGGCCGCAGCATACACGACAAATACAACGCTAATACGGCTTCAGGCTTTTTTGCCCTCACCCCCCGGCCCTAACGGGGCCGGACCCCTCCCCCGCAAAGCGGGGTGAGGGGCTCACTCCGATATTAACCCCCTTAGTCATTTACAGGGATTGTAATACTAGGTAAATTTTATGTAAAACCCCAGGCCAATTCTCTAAGACTTGATGATTCCAAAATCGCAATACTGAAAATCCTAAGGATTCTAAATATTCAGTCCGAATTTGATCATATGAATGGTTGTTGAGATGTTGATAACCATCTAATTCAATCCCCAGTCTCTTTTTCAAACAAACAAAATCCACAATATAAGGACCCAGTATAACTTGTCGACGAAATTTATACTGACAAAACTGATGTTCTTTTAGAGCTAACCATAGTCGTTGTTCAACCGGTGTTTGTGATTTTCTTAAATGTTTAGCACGTGTTTCCATTCATGCCAATATTCATTCAAAAAAAATTTATTTGAAATCCGGTTAATATCGGAGTGAGCCCCTCACCCCGCTTTGCGGGGGAGGGGTACGGCCCGTTTAGGGCCGGGGGGTGAGGGCAAAAAAGGGCGGTGAGATACCGTCTCGGAAGTCAACACTTTTTTTACATTTTTTACTCCCCAGTGTTCCGACGCTGTACCAACTATCGCGCCGATCAACGTCCCTGCGATAAGCAAGGCTATCATGCGGCTTGTTTT
>JAGOUJ010000056.1 GCA_018061325.1 Gammaproteobacteria bacterium | reverse complement strand
AAAAAACTTTATTTGAAATACGGTAAGTGTCGAAGTGTTCCCCTCGCCCCGCTTTGCGGGGGTCCGGCCCGTCTAGGGCCGGGGGGTGAGGGCAAAAAAGGGCGGCGAGATACCGTCTCGGAAGTCATAGCAATTCCTTCAATGTCTTAATCATCTTTCCATAATCTTTCGATCCAAACAAAGCGGACCCTACCACAAAAGTATCCGCTCCCGCATCGCGAATGCTTTTGATATTGCCCGTATGAATACCGCCATCGACACATAAACGAACAGCACCATCACCCCGCTTACTATGTGCATCTATCATCAATCGTGCAGCACGAATTTTATCTAAAACCGCCGGCTTAAACGCTTGTCCGCCAAAACCCGGATTGACGGACATTAAGAGCACACTATCAAGCTGATCGATAAAAGTCGGCAGCAAAGTAAGCGGTGTATGGGGGTTAAAAACCAGACCCACTTTGACACCCTCATCACGTGCGCATGCGATACTGTTTGCGAGGGAATCGGTGGCATCGGGATGAAAGCTAATGCTATTGGCACCGGCCTTTGCAAAGGTTTTTATTAAACGATCGACAGGTTTTGCCATTAAATGCACATCGATAAAGGCTTGAATACCCGCTTCCCTTAAGGCTTGACAGATCTGCGGACCAAAACTTAAATTGGGCACGTAGTGATTGTCCATCACATCCACGTGGATCCAATCGGCACCCGCCTGTAACACCGCCTGGACTTCTGCACCCAAGCGCGCACAGTTGGCTGAAAGAATGGAAGCCGCGATGATCATGAAAGCAATGCCCGCTGTGCACGAATTTGATCATAGGCCGCACGAATAGCCTGCGTCCTTTTTTGGGCGGCAGGCAACTGGCTGCTCGGTACGCCGCGCGCAAGCATTTTATCGGGATGGTGTTGATTCATAAGACGCCTATAGTGCTGTTTAATTTCTGCATCGGTGGCTGTTCTAGACAAGCCTAACACACGGTAGGCCTCTGCTAAAGGATCCTCATAGACGGTATAGATGGTTTGATGAAAACGCTGCTGCTTACCGGTGCCTTGTGTCGTACCAGGCCTTAAGCCCTGATACGTGCGCAGCGCATGATCCACCATAAAACCAAGCCAAAAGCCTATCAGGGCTCCAAAAAAACCCAGCAGCCTGGCACCTAATACCAGGCCAATCACTCTACCCCAGATCATTGAATTGCTCCGGTGTGCCCATATTGTGCCACAACCCTGCATAATGCTGGCCGCTGGCTTTTCCTTGGGCAATGGCTTGTTCAAATAAAAGATGCAAAGGAAAAACACCCGGTTTGCAGTCTACAAACAAGGCTGGATCGTAAACCCCAATACCTGCAAAATTAAACTTAGGGCTTCCGCTTCTATCAAGGCGCCCTTCTATTAAGGCATAATCACCCTCTGGATGATGCGGTGGATTATCGACCATTAACAAATGCAGCAACCCTTCTGGTTTTTTCGGCAATAATCTAAAATCAAAATCCGTAAAAATATCGGCACTGATCACGATAAAGGGATCGGATCCTAAGCGTGGCAAGGCTTTTAGCACACCCCCGCCCGTTTCTAAAACAGGATCTTCCACCGAATAATGGATCGGTATCGTTAAAGTGGGATCTTTCACACGTGCTTGGTCGATATAAAGAGGGATCTGATAGCCTAAATACCCAAGATTGATGACCACTGCTTCAATGCCTGCACGCTGCAAGGCATATAAATGCCGTAGCAATAAGGATTGCCCCTGAACCTCTAATAAAGGTTTGGGTTTGTCTACCGTAAGATGCCGCATGCGCACCCCACGCCCTGCACATAAAAGCATCGCTTTCATCGAAGGGCCACCAGCGGTACAGCTTGGTTTTGGCTGTTCGAATCCTCGGTGATCGCATGCAACAAAAAACCTAAAGGTTCTAATTCGGCATACAAGGCACAGGTTTCCTGAATATAACCCAAGACCCTGGGGATCTCTTTTAAATACGTGGATTTACGATCCCGATGGTGAAGACGGGCAAAGATCCCTAAATTTTTAAGATGCCGTTGCACGCCACTTAAGTGAAACCAACGCAAAAATTGCACATCGCTGACGCACCCTACCAATCCTGCTTGCTCGGCACGCACTTGAAAAGCGCGCACCCAGTTCTGAATGCGATCGGCAGGCCAATCGATATAGCAATCCTGCAATAAAGAAACGAGATCGTAGGTGAGCGGCCCACGCATCGCATCCTGAAAATCTAAAATACCTGGACTATTTTCAGACAATACCATCAGATTGCGCGAATGATAGTCGCGATGAATGACCACCTGTGGCTGCTGACGCGCATTTTCAAATAACACCCGATATACCGCTTGTAAATCGCTTGAAAGAGCGGGCGTTAAAAAAAAACTTTTGTGATGTTTCAAATACCAATGCTCGAAGAGATCATTCAGTTGCTGATGCATAAAGGCTCTGTCAAAATGCGCCAACGGTGCTGTGCACTGCTGTAAAGCTATTAAAGCCACCATGGCTTTTTCATACAAGTGATCGGCGCTGTGATCCTGCAGCTTTTGCAAATAGAGATCATCCCCAAAATCGGATAACAACAATAAGCCCTGATCCAAATCGGCTGCGATAATGTGTGGTACTGTTAAACCGGCCCCCGCGAGTAGGGCCTGACAATCTACAAAACGATGGGGTGCTTCAGGGGGTGGGGCATCCATCAGCACATAGGACTGATCCGGGTGATGAATACGGTAATAACGACGGGCACTTGCGTCTCCTGCCAGAGCCTTGCGCTGAAAAGAGGATGCACCAAAAAAGCTTTGCAACCACCGGTCGATGATGGACTCACGATTCATGTTTGAAATCCTACTTAATAACAAAAATTTGCAGCCTGCCTTAAAAAAGTTTAGCGTGGAGGCGGTGAAATTGATACTGAAGCTTTTTAATATATTTGTCATCCCTTTATGCATACTGTTTTCGGCCCTAGGCCCAAACAACGTGCAGGCTACCGGCTGCATGCTAGATGACTGGCTTTTAGACCCTAGCGCCCACACGCTCTGTGGAGGCTATTACCAAGAACCCCCCTTACTAAACCTACCCCTCAGTGGCGAGCTAAAGCTGAATGCCGATCAGGGCTTTTTTAAACCCGAAGGGGTATCGACCTTAGAAGGTCATGTACAACTCTTTGAAAAGGATCGCCAGATCCGTGCCGAACGTGCGCTGATCCACCGCGATCCAAAGCGCGCCAAACCCCTGTATTGCATAGAAGCCTTTGGCAATGTGCATATTACAGAGCCGGGGCGACGCGTGGATGGCACGCATGCAAAGCTGATGGTCGCAGAAGAAGAACAAACCATCGATAACGCCGCTTACCGACTCTACGAACAGCATGGCCGTGGGGAGGCCACACAATTAAGCATTCACCATAAAAATTTTATGCATTTAGACAACGCGAGCTATAGCACCTGTGCCCCCTGTGAAAATACCTGGACACTCAAAGCCAAAAGCATTGATCTGAATCAGGAAACGAGGCGTGGACAAGCCTATCATTCAAAGCTCTATGTCAAAGATGTCCCTGTTTTTTATCTGCCTTATGTTGATTTTCCCATGGATGATCGACGTAAAACCGGCTTTTTATACCCTGCGATGGGTCATCGCAGTGGATCGGGCATGGCCTTGAGTGCACCCTTTTATTGGAATATAGCGCCTCACTACGATGCAACCATTACCCCTCACTTTTTTAGCCAACGGGGGGCGGGACTACAAGGTCTAGGGCGTTATCTACAACCTTACAGTCAAGGTGAAATAGACGGTTTTTGGTTACCCAATGACAAAGCTTATCAAAGCTTTAAAACCCAAAAACGTATGAATCCAGGTATGACACAAACGGATCCACGTCTGAAAGCCTTAGAACGGGGGAATAACCGCGGATCCCTGCGCTTGAACCATCAGATAACACCCCATCCAAACTGGCAATCGAACATTCGCTACCATCGTGTGCATGATGATAATGATTTGATGGATTTTGGCCATAGTTTAGGGATGGCCAGCACGACCCAATTATTGCAAGAGGCCTCTTTGAATTACCAACAACCCCAATGGTCTTTACAAACACGCTTGCAACAATACCAAACCCTGTATCCCTTTGATGCACCCCTGAATCAAGCCGTGTATAAACGATTACCACAAATAACCCTCCACAACCAAAACGATGATTTGCCCTTGGGTTTAGAATGGAAACTGCATGGAGATTTCACGCATTTTGCCCATGTACCTGATCCCCAAACACAACAGGCTTTTACCACGGGCGATCGTTTGCATCTGCGTCCTAGTTTGAGTCTACCGCTGCGAAGACCTTGGGGAAAACTGACTCCAAAAATCCAGTGGAATACCTTGTCCTATCATCTACGCCCCGGTCCCCATAATCCCACGCACCATGCGCGCGCCCATCTGGACTTGCCCCTGTTTAGTGTGGATTCCAGGCTTTTTTTCGATCGTTCTTTCGCTTTCAATCAGGAAACGTACCGGCAAAGCTTAGAACCCAGAGCCTATTATGTACGCGTGCCTTTTCGCAACCAACAAGGCCTACCCAATTTTGATACCAGTTATGCAGGCTTTAGTGCCAATCAACTCTATTGGGATAATCGCTTTACCGGGCTTGATCGCGTAGGCGATACCGATCAATTAACCCTGGGTGTGAGCACAGGTTTTTTTCCGAGCAGTACAGGTATGGAAAAATATCACTTAGGCCTTGGACAGATCCACTATTTCAAAGAACGCAGAGTGCGAAGCTATTATGGTACCGGTAATGATCCTGAATCGACGCTAAGTGCCACCAAAGCCCATCATTCATCCCTGGTATTCGATGCACGCTATCAGATTATTGATGCCTGGCTTGCGACGGCCGATACCGAGTGGGATCCTATTCAAAAACACACCGATAAAACAAGCCTTTACCTACAATACCATCCAGACCCCCAAGCAGTTTTTAATCTGGGGTATCAATTTCTGCGGGCAAGCCCTTGGGTGATTAACCCTGAAACGGGTAAGGCACAAAGCCTACGACAAAGCGATCTCTCCTTGGCCTGGCCACTGGACCCCCGTTGGCGCTTACTCGGACGGTGGCATTATGATATCGATCGCAAACGTTCGAACGATTTTGCCTTCGGTATTGAACAACAGGGTTGCTGCATGGCCGTGCGCCTCTTGGCAACACGCTTTTTAAAGCCCTATGATCTGAATCGACCCCAATCAAAGGCCTATACCAATGCTATTTTTATCCAGTGGGTCTTTAAAGGTCTGGGGGCTTTTGGCGACAATAGCATGCATAGCACCCTTAAACGCGCCATTCCAGACTACCGACCATGGTCAGATAGGCATTTTTAAGGTAGAATGAGCAAGAATTAGTTATTGGACTTATTTATGAAATATCGTCTCCTATTGTGCCTTTTGGCACTGTTAAGCTTTTCATGGGCCACAGTGGCTTCTGCACCCAAAGCACCATCGTCTCTCGATCGCCTGGTGGCGTCCGTCAATGGCGAGGCCATTAGCGAATCCGATCTTAAACTACGCACCAAATTGCTGATGATGCACATTCATCCCGACATGACGGTTCCCCCCCTGGAGGTGCTACAAAAACAATTGCTCGAAAAAATGATCTTAGAAAAATTGCAACTGCAATTGGCGACCCCCGAAGATTTAAAACTCGAAGAGGCGATCATTGATGCGCAGATCGCAGACATGGCTGCCCAAGATGGTTTATCCGTGGAAGCCTTTGAAGCTTTTTTGACGGATCAAGAAATACCGCTTAAAAAATTTGGTGCTTGGCTAAAAACAGAAATGATTTTGGCGAAAATCCAACAACGTGAAGTCGGATCCTTGATCCATGTTTCTAAAAAAGATATTGATGCCTTTTTAGCATCCCCTGCAGGACAAGAACACAGCGACATTGAATACCACCTAGCCCATATACTGATTGCCATGCCTGAACCCCCGACTGCGGCAGCCATTAGTCAGGCACGTCTCACAGCAGAGTCTGTGGTGAAAGAACTTAAGAATGGCGCGGATTTTGCGAAGCTGGCGATGGAAAAATCCATGTCTCAACAAGCACTCCAAGGGGGGGATTTGGGTTGGCATAAAGCTGCTTCGGTACCCAC
>JAGOUJ010000055.1 GCA_018061325.1 Gammaproteobacteria bacterium | reverse complement strand
GCTAGTTGCTTTCGATAGAACTAGAGCGTTAATCGGCGCGTAGTAAATAGACTTTAGAAATTGAACATTAACAACGACAGTTAAAAATATTTTCAACAGTGGGTTGACATGTAACACAGATGCTAGGGTGGTCAGGCAAGGATATACGGGCATTGTATAAGTTTATTGACTGGGTTATAACTCTACCCCCAGAGCTGGATTTGGCTTATAATGAAAGAGTGCTAAAGATTGAGGAGGAACTAGGAGTGCATTACGTAACAACCGCCGAGCGTATCGGCATTCAAAAGGGTATTGAGCAAGGCATGCAGCAAGGTGAGTTTGCTGTGATACTTAGTTTAATGGAAGAAAAGTTTAAACATGTTCCTGACTTCTATAAGGAAAAAATCAGCCAAATGGCTCCTGATGCTTTGCTAAAGTTGGCAAGAAAAATTTTGTATACGCAGTCGCTGGAAGAGCTGTTGAAAGACTAAGTTGTACCGAATCAACACGGATTCGTGTGAGCCCATTGCCTCATGCAAAATCCAACTATTTGCTAGCTAATATATGATGATGATTTGGTGGTGCTGTCACCAGGCCCCTGTGTTCGCTGCACGGCGATGCAATCTAAAGCTTGTAGTTCGGCTATCATCAGCCTAGGGTTGTCTCTCGGTCGATGCGAAAAACCCTGCGCGGGCGCGGCTTTGAGAGCCTTGGCATTTTTCTGGCTCCGCAAGGTCCATCAACTATTATTTTTTTTATAAGTTGGTTAATCATTTGGTGGTTCGTTTTTTGCATGAGCCAATACGAATCATGCTGGCACAGCGTCGAGAGAAAATCTAGTTCTACGATGGAAAAATACTACATATAGCGCTCTTGGGTCTAAACCGGATAGGTATGAAATAAACTAGCAAAATTGATAATCTTTCTTATCGAAAGTAGCTTTAATAGGTCGCTTTTTTTCTAGTTTTAGACTTTTTCGTGCTCTTATTGGAAGTTTTCACTTTTTTCAAGACGGTTTTTAGGGGAGTCTTAGTTTTCGTAGGTGTGACAATAGCGGTGCTTTTAGGCTTTGATGTGGGTTTCTTAGCTTTTTTCAAAAGGGATGGCTTCCGAGTACTTTTAGAGATGGTTTTGATCGGGATTGTAGCACCTCTTTGTTTCAAAGAGGTGCTCTTCTTTTGCCTGGTAGTGTCCTGTTCAATCGCAATACCAAAAATGCTTGATAAATCGCTATCGCTCAATTCTGCAGAGGCTTTTTTCGTAGATCGCTTGCGCAATGAACTGGTTTGAAGGGTGCTAATAAGCTTTCGATGATCCGCTTGTCGTAGCGTAAATAAAGCTTCGGGCTCTGTATCAAGACGAGACCCGACTCCATACAAGACAGCAGAAACGTGCTTACACATCGTTGCCCAATCGGGGCAGGAGCAGTTGAGTTTTATTTCTTTAGGGCTTGGAAATAATCCATTTTTGGGATGTGTAATAATACCCATCATCCCCTTTGATAATTGCCCTAACAACAGATCAATCAAAGAATCAATTTTACCCGAACAAGCTTTAACCAGGTTCGACCACTGGTGGGATTTTACCTTGGATATCGCAATACTGACTTTATAGATAGAGGATCCGCTGACCAGTGCTTGAATGGTACCCGGTGTGATTTGTAGATCCATGACCGAGCCATTGCGTACATAAGTACGTCCTCTGGGTAAGCGATTCTCATAGTCGCTATAAGATTCTAAATGTTCACACCAAGCCTTGCCCCAAAAGGTTTTAGCAATGGTTCTACCCTCTATCACAACGGGTTTTATCACCTGGTTTTTCTTTTGGAGGGCGGCTATTTTACGTGCGGCTTGCTGTTTACGTTTGGCCACAGACACATAGGGTGCAAACCCGCCCCAGCCTCTAGACATGGATTATTCCCTTATTCATTAGCCTCTTCTCCTAAGGCACGGTGTATATCGAGTTTCACTATACTCAATAAGGCCTCGTCAGACAATTCGCTGAGTACCAGTTCATTAGCTGAGCCAATGATTTCTTCGGATAAGGATTTTTTTGCGCTGATGAGTGCATCTATTTTTTCTTCAATGGTACCCTTGCAAATAAATTTATGCACTAAGACATTTCTTTTTTGCCCAATGCGATAGGCTCTGTCCGTGGCTTGATTTTCTACCGCAGGATTCCACCAACGATCGAAGTGAATGACATGGGAAGCGGCGGTCAGATTAAGACCGGTGCCACCGGCTTTAAGTGATAAAACAAAAAACGGGGGTCCATCCTCTGCCTGAAAGGCCTGCACGCGTTTGGCACGTTCTTTGACAGGGGTTTGTCCATGGAGGGATAGCCCTTCACACCCGAATAAGCTTCCAAGAAAGGCTGATAAAGCAGGAATCACTTCACGAAATTGTGTAAAGACCAACACTTTTTCTTGGGCCTCTGCAATGGTCATGCAAAGCTCTTTTAATCGAATAAATTTCCCACTGAGCTCGGGATCATAGTGGCCATGTCCTAACCATTGATGGGGATGGTTACAAATTTGTTTAAAACGCATCAAATAGGATAATACCAAGCCACTGCGTTGTATGCCTTCTTTTTGTTGTTCAAGCTTGGTTTGCAGTTCATGAACTGCTTGCTGGTAAAGCCCTATTTGTTGCTTGCTGAGGGTACAATAGCTTTGTATTTCCGTTTTATCGGGTAAATCACTGATAATACTTTTATCTGTTTTCAGTCGTCTTAAAATATAGGGGCTCACCAGGCGACGCACGGCACTGAGAAAATGTCCCTTTGATGAGGCCTCTGCTTTTTGCTTACTGTAGCTAGAAAAAGCTTTTATATTGCCTAATAATCCAGGTGCTACACAATCAAAGAGCGACCAGAGATCACCTAAGCGATTCTCTATGGGGGTACCGGTGAGTGCAAATTTTACCCGACTGGGTAGTTCTTTAATGGCCCGTGTTTGTTTGCTTAAGGGGTTTTTAAGGGCTTGTGCCTCATCCAGTATCAGGATGTCCCAGGGTTTTTTCTTAAGCCAGCTTAGACGATGTACCATGGAATAGGTGGTCATCACTAAATCAATGTTAAGTAGGGGAGGATCGGTTTGAAGTTGGACCTTTGTGTCTTGTGCAGAAGGATGTGCGATCCAAATCTGTAGCGAAGGGGCAAAACGATTCATTTCGGCCTTCCAATTATCCATCAAAGAAGCAGGCGCCACTAAGAGATGTGTCTTAGCCTCTGTTCTATCTTTTTGATGCTTGAGGCAGAGTAATAGGGCTATTATCTGGATGGTTTTGCCAAGCCCCATATCATCGGCCAAGCAGCCACCCAAGCCCAGCGTATAAAGCGAGCTTAGCCACTGCACGCCTTTTTCTTGATAGGGCCTTAAGCTTGCTTGTAAATGTTTTCGTAGGATAGGACTTAATGTTTCGCTGGAGCCTGGATGACGTAGTTTATCGAGCACCGATTGTAAATAATCACCTGCCACACTCGTAGACCAGCCCTCCAGATCTTGGCCAGAGATTTTGTCATTCTTAAGGGGGGACATTCCTGCTACCAAGCGTAGTCCTTCTGCAAAAGAGAGGCCTTCTTTTTTGAATTGCTTTTCGATGGTTTTCCAATGGTTCAGCACTGCGCTGAGTTTATCACTATCAACATGTACCCACTGTCCCTTGATCTGGACCAGCGCTGATTGGCTTAAGCGCAGTTGTTCAAACTCTTTTGCACTTAAAGCTTCACCCGAAGGCAAGGTAAAGGCGATATTAAAATCAAGCATCGCGCCCAAACCCACGGTGCTTGGTGCTCGGTTACCGATTGAGATAGTCATGCTAGGTCTAGAGAGTTTTTTAGGGTTCCACCAATTGGGTACACGAACCTTAATGCCTGCTGCCTCAAAAAGGGGCAGATCTTTGAGAAATTGATAGGCCTGATTGGGCTCCCAAGCCAGCGCCTGAAAAATACTGCCTGTTTCCACCAACGCTTTTAAGAAAGCACTGTTTTCTGAAGCTCTTTGCACAGGCACAAGTAAGGCAAGCAATAGGGCCTTTTGATGGGCAAAGGCTTCCAAGGCACGTCCTAAGGGTAAATGCTGGGCTTCTGAAGCCTGGGACACGCGATGGGTATAGGTAGCCAGAAAAGCAAAGGGGCGTTCTGCATTGGCTTTATTTTCAGCCAAATGAAAACAGACTTTGCCGACGGTATTCCAAGTGGAATGGTAGGCTGTTAGATAATCGTCTAATTTTCCTCCAAAGGGTTTAAGTTCTTGGAGCAGTGCAGGAATAAGACGCTGCCAAAGTGTGTAGAGCGTTTCTTGAGTGAGATACTGGATCCCTGGCATTAAAGGTGCCTCATCGATCAGGGTATTGATGGCTTCAGCCGGTGGTGCGATCGCTAGTGAGGATCCGATGTTTTGCTCAAAAACGGTTTGCTTACAAAGCTCCGCTATAAACAGTTGTGCAAATTGTTGCCAAAAGGCTAGGTTTGGCGGTAGAGGCCTATCCCAGGGCGTTAACCCTAATCGTAAAAGACCTATAGCATCATTCACCTCAAAAAAGACACGGATTTTCGAAGCATGCTCTAACGCTAGAGTCTCTGGGGCTTCTTCAAGGCAAAGCTTCAGATGGCCAGAAGGCAAGAGCCTTAAACTCAAGGTGGTTTCTAGGGATGCAGGATCATCATTCATAGCCTTGGATGGTAAAGGTTCAGCCCCGGGGTAACAAGCCCCTGTTCCTTGGGTAAGGAGTCCTCTATTGTGGGACCAGGGATAAATGGCATAATGGACGCTAGTGCTTTACTAAAGTTGGCAAGACAAATCTTGTACAGTAAAGTCACTGTAAGCGCTGTTTAAGGACTAAGCTTTATTCAGGATGAGCAACTATTGGGTGATAAGTTTCAGAACCGTGTTCCAATACCTTGCGCGAATTTTGCGCGACTCAACAGTGCTCAATGCTGCTCTTTGATGCCTTTTAGAGGGTTTTGGGTACTGTGTAACGAGTGTCCCATTTTGTTGAAAAACACTATAAAAGTCCTGTAAAACGACTAAAAATCAATTTTTTATCAGAAATGGATAGCGGTTTCGTAATCAGTAGGTCCGCGGTTCGATTCCGCGCTTCGGAACCACTAAAAACCCTATAAAAACCGTTGTTTTTCATACATTGCTGCCTCAATCCGTTTGTGTGCTCAAAACTGTTTGCGCGACTCGGAAGCAGAGCGGTTCTTAGCAAAGTCACTGTTTCCTAACACTTTGGATCACAAACCTGATTGGCTGCTTTCCATAAGTTCAAGATTTCGGCGTCAGATAGCCAAGGAGTGTTGCCACTCCTCAGCCTCCTAAGAACGCAACGTGCCACTTTCATGGCATTAAGCTCAAGCTTTTTGTAAGGCCCTTGTAGGACCCAACATCTAGGTTCAGTTTAGTTTGAGGTTGATCCCACCATCTGCCCCACCAACCAGATTGTTCCAATTTCTTTTCGTTTTTGCGATCAGAAATTCGCTTGTCAAAATATTGATGATAAGCTGGGTCGAAGGGCGTTGCATCAGCTTTGATCTTGATGTGACGTTTAATAGGGACCGTGCTCATATACCCATTACACTTCAAGATGCGAACAGTGGCGAATTCAGAATGTGAAAATTATCTATAATTCTTGAACGCAATAACAACTTTCTTCTTCCAATATTCTTTAAAAATTCGATCGTTGCTTCGCCAAACTCTGCAAAAGTCCCATAATATCGATTGTAGGTTACTTGTTCATGCATAATCTTCCATAGCCGTTCTATGGGATTAAGATTTGGCGAATACGGTGGCAGATAATGCAACTTGATCGCTAAATCTTTAGCAAATTGCTGAACACCCCGATCTCTATGATAACCCGCCCTGTCCCAAATCAGGTGTATTTTGTGTCGCCCAGGATGTTGCTTTCTCAGTTCAGACAAAAAGGAAGCAATCGCATCGGCATTTACCTGCTCAGCTTGTTTGTAAATAAAACGATGGCCGTTTAAACAAATTCCACCCATAAAATTTAACCAATATTGCCTGCCTGTTGTAGGTATCGCTTTGCGTTGACCCTTCAAAATCCAGCCATAAGCCAGTCGGGTCTGATGGTGCGGATGAACACTATCCGCAAAATAAATGGGTTCCTTATTGCCGGCTTTAGCCTTTAAATCACGATAATAAT
>JAGOUJ010000020.1 GCA_018061325.1 Gammaproteobacteria bacterium | reverse complement strand
TTGGTGGAGGCGGCGGGAATTGAACCCGCGTCCGTAAGCACTCTACCAAAAGCTTCTACATGCATAGCCCTATCAGTCATTTAATTCCCTACCCCCTGATTGGGCGAACAAAGTAGAGAACGAGTTCAATGCGTCTTAGGCACTATCCTTGAACAAGATAATGCAGCATCTTGTGAACATGACCTCTGTGATTCCATGCACAAGCACATGAAGGCAGAGGGCAAACGGCTACTTTTTAGGCAGCGATTGCGAAGTTTTCATCGTTGGCAATTATATGCCTGCAGCTAAGTTTTACGAGATTAAGCTACCTACTCGGCATGCACCCATGGTTTCATCACCCACGTCGAATCCAGGTCGCCCCCGAATCCTAAGCACTCATTGTAGCCCTAAACAGCGACAAAAACCACTGATTGATTATTCAGTTTATCGTAGCCGATCTACGCCTGCGGTAAGGTAACCCCTTTTTGTCCCTGATACTTCCCTTGTCTATCCTTATACGAGGTCGTACAAACCTCGTTCGACTCGAAAAATAGCATCTGCGCAACCCCCTCATAGGCATAGATTTTTGCAGGTAAGGGGGTGGTATTGGAAAATTCTAGCGTCACATGCCCTTCCCATTCAGGCTCAAGCGGCGTTACATTCACAATAATGCCGCATCTGGCATAGGTCGATTTGCCTACACAAATCGTAAGAACATTGCGCGGTATTTTAAAATATTCCACCGTATGGGCCAGTGCAAAAGAATTAGGCGGAATAATGCAAATATCCGATTGCACATCCACAAAACTATTTTGATCAAAGGCTTTGGGATCGACAATCACAGAATTAATATTGGTAAAAATCTTAAAAACATTGGCACAACGCACATCATAACCATAGCTAGAGGTACCATAGGAAATAATATGCTCCTCGCCTCGAAAGCGAACCTGTTGATCCACAAAGGGTTCTATCATGCCTTTTTCTTTGCTCATGGTTCGAATCCATTGATCGGATTTTATTGACATGCTTTGCTTACCCCTTTTTTTCAGTAATTAAGTAATAATGACTGGCTTTAAAACGGTTTTTTCTTTAGGACGCAAGGCCACCACTGCCCTTAAGTTGCGCGCAATCGTACGATAAGAAGCTGCAACAGGCCCTTCTGGGCAGGCTACCACACTAGGCATCCCCCGATCGGCATCGATACGAATAGAGGCGTCCAAGGCTAAACGCCCCAAGAAAGGTACCTCATAGGTACTTGCCAATCGCTCTCCACCCTCGGTGCCAAATATAGCTTCTGCATGCCCACACGCCGAACAAATATGTGTGCTCATATTTTCAATTAAACCCAAAACAGGCACTTCGAGTTTACGAAAAGCAAGCAATGCTTTTTTAGCATCTAATACCGCTACATCTTGAGGGGTTGTGACAATCACCGCGCCACACAAAGGCATTTTCTGTGCAACCGTCAGCGTAATGTCGCCCGTACCGGGTGGTAAATCCACGATTAAATAGTCTAAAGCATCCCAGGCAGTTTGATAAAGCATTTGCTGCAGCGCTTTACTAATCATCGGGCCGCGCCACACCAAGGGTGCCCCTTCGTCTAACAAATAGCCCATCGACATGGTTTGCAAACCATATTGCAAAACAGGATCAATGCGTTGATCAGCATTGATGGTGGGCTGTTGATGGATCCCAAGTAATAAGGGTTGATTGGGACCATAAATATCGGCATCCAAAAGACCCACCCGTACGCCTTCGGCATGCAGCGCCAAAGCCAGGTTAACGGCCGTGGTGGATTTCCCAACGCCCCCCTTCCCAGAACCAATCGCAATAATAGACTTAACACCCCTCACGGGTTCAATAGATGCTGTGCTCATAACGGTATGCTATCACAACTGCAAAGCCCAAAAGACTGGATCCATCAAAATTAGATACTAACTGACTTTCAAAAACAGAAAGCCATCTATTTAAACAGCCCTGTTTCTCGTGATATACTTTTCGAAAATGACGATAAATCACCGAGGTTTTCCCCATGAACGCGCCCACAAGAAAAATACTGGTTACAACCGCCCTACCCTATGCCAATGGCCCCTTACACTTGGGCTATATAGTCGAAGCCATTCAAGCTGATATTTGGGTACGCTTCCAAAAAATGATGGGCCATACCTGCCATTTTGTGTGTGCAGACGATGCCCATGGTACCCCTGTCATGTTATTAGCTGAAAGTCGGGGCATTTCAGCCGAAGCACTGATTGAAGAAATCTATCAAAGCCATGTGGCCGATCTGACAGCCTTTGACATTTGCTTTGACGATTTTTATAGCAGCCATTCACCCGAAAATCGGCTTCTTGCTGAAACCATTTATGAAAAACTGCTCAAACGCGGTGATATTGTTAAACGCACCATTGCCCAATCCTTTGATCCGGTGAAACAATTATTTTTACCCGATCGCTATGTCAAAGGTGAATGTCCTAAATGCGAAGCGCCGAATCAATATGGCGACAATTGCGAACAATGTGGGGCAACTTATTCGCCCATGGATTTAAAAAACCCTATATCGGTTCTTTCAGGCGTACCCCCTATTCAAAAAGAATCGGAACATCATTTCTTTTGTTTGGAAAACTATCAAGACTTTCTTCAAACATGGATAGAAACGCAAAGTGAAACCGAAGATCGTGTACAGCCAGAAGTACGATCGAAGCTTTCAGAGTGGTTTAAAGTGGGTCTGGCACAGTGGGACATTTCTAGGGATGCGCCCTATTTTGGTTTTAAGATCCCCGGCACCGAAGATAAATATTTTTATGTGTGGTTAGATGCCCCTATTGCTTATATGGCCACCTTTAAACACTATTGCGACAAGCAAGGCTTGAATTTTGATGAATATTGGGGCAAGGATAGCAAGACTGAGCTTTATCATTTTATTGGTAAAGATATTATTTATTTTCATGGCCTCTTTTGGCCTGCTATCTTAGAAGGTGCGGGCTTTAGAACGCCAACAAAACTTTTTACACACGGCTTTTTAACGGTCGATGGCAAAAAGATGTCTAAATCACGCGGAACCTTTGTTCAGGCACGTACTTATTTAAACCACCTCAGCCCTGAATATCTGCGCTATTATTTTGCTAGCAAATCCAATGATTCTGTTGAAGATCTTGATTTTCAAGCCCAAGATTTTGTCTCTAAAGTAAATGCGGATTTAGTTGGGAAATGGGCCAATATTGCGAGTCGAACTGCCAGCTTTATCAACAAAGATTTTGACAATCTTTTGGTTGGATTTGAGACAGCAAGAGAAAGGCCATCGTTCTATCAGCAACTTATCGATGCTGAAAAAAAACTACAGGTTTTTTATGAGAAAAGGCAATTTAATAGGGCATTACAGTTGATTATGCAGATGAGCGACAAAGTAAACCTCTTTATTGATGCGAACAAGCCTTGGGTGCTCGCAAAATCACACCATTTAAATGATCGCACAAAACTCCATGCGGTTTGCAGCTTAAGCCTTAATTTATTTTGGCTCTTAACGATTTATCTTTCACCCGTCATACCAAGCCTTGCAGCCAAAGCTGCACGTTTTTTAGGAAAAGATTTGGATTGGCATAAACATTGGGAAACGCGTCATATGCCATTCCCAGAAGGGCATCGTATTGAAACCTTTGAACCTTTAGTACAACGTATTGATTTAAAAACCGTGGAGGCTATGATGATGGAGTCCCAAGCTGATTTACCTAAAAAATCTACAGATTCTAGCGCTGAAGCCTCAAATGAATCAAAAACATTAGCTGGCGGCGCATTAGCAACGCCTGCGGCTCCTGTGGGGGGTTATATAGCAGAGCCCGTACGCGCAACCATTAACATTGATCAATTTTCTCAAATCGATTTACGCGTCGGTAAAGTCGTGCACGCCGAAGCGGTACCCGAAGCGCAAAAGCTTATCAAATTACAAGTGGATATAGGCGAGGAACGACCCAGACAAATTTTTGCAGGAATTAAAGAAGCCTATGAACCTGAAATGCTGATTGGTAAGTTGGTCGCTGTGGTAGCCAATTTAGAGCCCCGCAAAATGCGCTTTGGTCTTTCCGAAGGCATGTTATTGGCCACTGGTGGTGGCGGAACCGATCAATCAAAAGTATGGATGATTGAACCGAATGAGCATAGCCAGCCTGGTATGAGAATTAAATAGTGAAACCTTGTATTGCCTCACCCCCTTTTCTAAAAGTGGGTCGACCTGCCAGAGCGCAAGCGAAGGCTGGCGGGGGGATTTTCTGTATTAGCAAAATGCCTGACAAGTTCGAAAAATCCCCCCGGCTTTCAGCCGGCCCCCTTTTAGAAAAGGGGGCAATGCAAAACAAACCCGAGTGTACTATTTCATCATGCTCTTAGCCAAAATCCGTGCCATCGATTGTGTAGGCTGTGCCAAATGCCTACCCGCCTGTCCTGTCGACGCCATTATGGGCGCCCCCCAATTCTTGCATATCGTTATTAGCGATGAATGCATCGGTTGTCGGCTTTGTGTGGCACCTTGCCCGATGGATTGTATTGAAATGGTTGAAAGTCCTATGATCGAAGCCTCTCCCGCAAAAACAGCATTGGCTGACAAAGCCAGAAAACGCTACCAAGCCAAACAACAGCGTATGATTGCTGAGCAAGCACCCCAATTAGTATCCACCCGCGATCCAGTGCATCAACAACAGCTACGTAAAGAGATCCAGGAGGCTGTTGATCGTGTTAATCTGAAACATGCCCCTGTGCATACAGAGCCGACACAGCGGTCGACCCCTACATCAACAGGGGATTCTTAAATGAACCTACAAAAACGAATCGCCCTTTTTGAAACCTTTAAAAAACAAAACCCCGATCCGCAAACAGAACTGCATTATCAATCGCCCTTTGAATTGTTAGTCGCCGTTATGCTCTCTGCACAAGCAACCGATATCAGTGTGAACAAGGCAACACCCGCTTTATTCGCTGTGGCCAATACACCTGAAGCCATACGAGCCTTAGGAGAAACCAAGCTTAAGGACTACGTTAAAACTATTAATCTATACCCTACCAAAGCCAAACATATTATCAAAACCGCCGATAGGTTAATTGAACATTTTCAAGGACAAGTACCTTCTACCCGAGAAGCGCTGGAGTCTTTACCCGGAGTCGGTCGAAAGACCGCCAATGTGATACTCAATACCCTGTTTGATCAATCGGTCATTGCAGTAGACACCCATATCTTTAGAGTTGCACGCCGTATTGGTTTATCGAAGGCTAGCACGGTGCTCAGTGTGGAAAAAGACCTCATGAAGAACATTCCCAAAGCTTTTCTGAAGGAAGCCCACCACTGGTTAGTACTGCATGGACGCTATGTATGTAAGGCCCAGAAACCACAATGTGCCATATGCCCCATTCAAGCATTGTGTGAATATCCACAAAAGACCGCCGGGTAATTCTCTAACCCATAGAGGGACTGGATCCCCGCTTTCGCGGGGATGACGTCATTGTCCTCAGAAACCTCATTAAACCCACACGTCATTCCCGCGAAAGCGGGAATCTAGCTGTCTCGAAGATGGCCGTGCTATACTGAAAGCCTGTCAGATTCTCATCTTGGAGGTTTAGTCATGCGACCCACCCTTAATACTGTTACACGCGCAAGATCAGGTACCCTGATAGAAACCAATTCTGTTATTCGGAATACTTATATGCTACTCGGCCTTACCTTGGGCTTTAGTGCTTTTACAGCTTGGTTTGCAATGCTAAGCAATGCACGTCCCATGGGTCTTCTAGTGCTGCCTATTTATATGGGTCTTCTTTTTATGACCCAAGCCCTACGCAATAGCGCTTGGGGTATTGCCTCGATCTTCGCTTTTACAGGGTTTATGGGTTATACTCTCGGCCCTCTGCTCAATATGGCGATTCAGGGTTTTAGCAACGGCCCCCAATTAATTATGACTTCCTTAGGCTTAACAGCCTTTATTTTCTTTTGTTTATCTGCCTATGCCCTGACCACACGCAAAGACTTTAGCTATATGGGCGGTTTTCTGTTTGTAGCCTCCACGGTGGCTTTTGTGGCCTGCCTTGCATTAGCCTTTTTCCCGATTCCTGGGCTGTACTTAATGGTCTGTGCAGGTTTTGTACTGCTTGCCTCTGGCATGATCTTGTTTGAAACCAGCCGGATTATCCATGGCGGGGAACAGAATTACATTATGGCCACTATTTCCCTGTATGTGTCTATCTACAATCTCTTCATTAGCCTACTACAACTACTGATGATTTTTGCAGGTAATCGACGCAATTAGAAATCTACGAAAAAAACCTATTGACCAACTCATAAAGGTCTCTATAGAATGAGCCCCATTAGTCTCCTTTTATAGAGAGAACGTGTAGATGCCCGAGATTGTTCAGAGTTTTTTCTCGTTTGAAGCCGGTCCTCGGCAGACACAGAGCCTCGCGCCTAAGGCTACGGGGATTGCACTTAACCCTGATGCGGCCTTAAGACTTAACAGTACCGAAGAATATTTTTACCAACAAGGCTTTTTGACACTCTTCAAACTAGCACTCAATCCAGAAGCAAAGGGCTGCTATAGACTTGACCAACATCCCTGCTCCACCCCCCTCGATCCTCTCAGTGCAACGATTCCAATACCCGATGGCATTTACTCTTTTGTGATTGTAAAAATAGCCAAGGGCTTCGATCTCAGAATAGGCCTTGGGGGACACTCTTATACCGCCAGTAAAGCCAAGGAAGTCGTAGCTGCGGGGGATCTGCATTTTATAGAAGGTGTTCTTAGCAAAATCACCAATCAATCGGGTAGTTATCATATAAAATCGGAAGACCCACTGGACGAACAAAGACGCCAATACGAGCATGCGCTCGACGCCATGCAAAAAGTCGGCTTACCGATGGAAAAGTTCTATCCCTTCCAAGAGCCCAGAGCGAAAACCTTATTCTTTACCCGTGGCTCTCAAGCAGAACTTCCATCCCGCCCATGTACGAACGCAGCACCTCGGGCACGACTACCTGCCCTTTAGCATTCTGGTAATTTTCTAGTACTGCAATCAATGCCCGACCCACAGCAACGCCCGAACCATTCAAGGTATGCACATGCTGCATTTTACCAACTTTTGGATCCATCAAACGGGCCTGCATACGTCTGGCTTGAAAACTTTCGGTATTACTACAAGAAGAAATCTCTCGATAACGGTTTTGGCCGGGTAACCATACCTCGAGATCGTAGGTTTTGGCAGCAGAAAAACCTAGATCGCCTTTGCATAAGGCCACCACGCGATGCGGTAATGCGAGTTTTTGTAAAATGCTTTGAGCATGCTTTACCATTGCTTCTAAAGCCTCATAGGAATGATCGGGATGCACAATCTGCACCAGTTCCACTTTATCAAATTGATGCTGTCTAAACATGCCGCCCATATCTTTACCATAGGATCCGGCCTCTTTTCTAAAACAAGGACTGTGGCATACATATTTTAAAGGCAAATGTTCTAGCTTTAATATTTGATCGCGTACTAAATTAGTGACCGCGACTTCGGAGGTTGGGATAAGCCATAGATGGCTATCTTTTATTTCAAAAAGATCGTCTGCAAACTTAGGCAGTTGTCCTGTACCATACAGCGCATCACCTGAGACCAGATAAGGCACATAGACTTCTTCGTACCCATGTTCTTGCACATGGGTATCGAGCATAAACTGTGCAAGCGCACGATGTAAACGCGCGATAGAACCTTTTAAGACGGCAAAGCGTGATCCTGAGAGTTTAGCGGCCAAACCTAAATTAATCTGTGAACCCCCTAAAAGGGTATGGTCTAAAGCCTCAAAATCAAACACTTTGGGCTCACCCCAACGTTGTACTTCTACATTATCATGCTCATTTTTACCCTCGGGCGCAGAAATATGCGGTAGATTAGGCATATGGGCATAGGCATTGTGTAGCGCTTGTTGTACGCTTGCTAAAGATTCCTCGGCCACTTTTAAACGATCGCCTAGGGTTACGACTTGTGCCAATAAAGCTTCTGCCGATTCTCCTTTGGCTTTGGCTTGACCAATTTCCTTAGAACGCTGATTACGTTCCTGCTGCAATTGTTCAGCTTCTATTTGCAGAACCTTACGTTTGGCTTCTAATGCTTCTAAGGAAGTCCAATCATACTGAAAGCCCCTGCTGCTTAAGCGATGGGAGACTTCTTCAAGATTATCACGTACATATTTAGGATCTAACATTATTTATACTCAATCATTCTGTAAGACATCCACCTGCGGTGGGATTTTAAATTGAAACAAGGCATCTGACAAATGAATATTAAGGTGCAAATGGTCAAAAATAATCTCTGAGCATTGCCCCAGCGGATCGAAAAGTTGCATTTCTTGTAGTTGATCCTTCTTAAAGCCTATGGCAATTTTTTCAAAGGACTGATCTTCTTTATGTTTAGGATAGAGCACAAAACAATGGGTACTTTGTTTAGAACAGAGTGTATTTTTTGTCGCTAGTAATTGAACTGAAAAGGTGCGATCGATGGCTTTCGCATCCCCCGTTAATAATAAAAGAGGTGCGCCCATCTGCGCTTTAGACAAATCTTGTACAATCACCTGTTCCAATACTTTATCGAAGTCCCAGACTTTTTTACCATCAGACACAATAAGTCTCGCATCCTTCCCTTCAATGTCCCAATAAACTTTCATTGGCTTTTTGAGCATAAAGCGCCCTGTGGATTGCTCCAGCACCTGTCCCTGTTCATTCTTTAAACGTTGGTTAAAGCGCGCCTCGACAGATTGCATCGTATTGAATAGCTGCTTGAGTGATGCAGCGGGTGATGCATGCGATGCTTGGGCGGCCGCAGCAAAAGAAGTCGCCATACAAAACAATAGGATTATTTTTCTCATTGCCCCCTTTTCTAAAAGGGGCAAGGCAATACTAAGATAAAGGCTTAGGATTTTTTTAGGCATTTTTTTTATTCACGAGTACAACGCCTGCCAAAATACAGGCAGCCGCAATGATAAATAAAGGATGCAGGCTTTCATGCAGAAATAAAACACCTAATATAGTGCCTACAATAGGCAATAAATAAGTGACCATCGCTACAGCCGCAACCCCCTGTTTGGCTAAAATACGATAATACAATAGAAAAGCCAATGCGGTACCTAGAATAGCCACGGCTAGTATGGCACTCCAGGTTGCCAGGGATGCCGCGGGTATATCCTTGAGCGGTGATTCAAAAACAAGGGCTAAGGGCACCAGATACAATAAACTGGTTAAGAGCTGGTAGACAATCATCACCCGTGGATCGATAGACAATCCCCGTTTACGGGTATAAATCACACCAATAGCATAACTGAGCGCACCTAATAAACCCAGCGCAATCCCTATCATACTAAAGCCTTGTTCTGAACCCAATAAAGAAGGGATAAATAAGACAGCAAAGCCAAGAAGTCCCAGCAAAAGACCACTCACTTTATTCCAAGTAAAGGGCTCTTGCAGGAAAAATCGCGCCAATACAATGCTTATCACGGGCATGGTGCCATTCAGTAAGGCGCTAAGGCTCGTCGGAATATAAAAGAGTGAACAGCTAAAGCATACAAAAGGAAAACCATTATTAAAAAATCCTAAAATGCACGCTCGTTTAAAGGACAAGTCCGAAATGCTAAAGCTTACACCGCGAAGCCTAAAAAATAGCCACAATAATAACCCCGCCAATCCTACACGAAGACTCACCAGGGTTATGGGATCGAGATCCACCAAAGCGATTTTATTAAATAAGAAAGAAGGGCCCCAGAATAAAGCAAGACCTATAATATCGATCAATCCCCGTTGAAACATTATGTCAACCTCGGTTTTTTAGAGTGTGGATTTGACTAAAACTTCGCGACTGCCATTCGACTGTAAAGGACTCACAATACCCGCCTTTTCCATGGTTTCAATTAAACGTGCAGATCGATTATAGCCTATTTTCAAGCAACGTTGTAGGTAAGAGATAGAAGCACGACCCGATTCACACACAATGCGCACAGCCTCATCGTAATGCTGATCTTGCTCACTCCCCTCCGCGTTCTCTTCAAGACCTACAAAGGCCATACCACCTGCCTGTGGATCTAAGACATCGATACTGGGATAAGCACTGCTCAAAGCCTTTAAGGCATTCACGACAGCATGCACTTCTTCATCGGATACAAAAGCCCCATGCACCCGTACCGGAATGCCTGCACCGGGCGCTAGGTATAACATATCGCCATGCCCTAACAATTGTTCAGCCCCCTGCTGATCCAAAATCGTTCTGGAATCGATACGAGAGGAAACCTGAAAAGCAATACGGGTCGGTATATTAGCTTTGATAAGCCCCGTGATCACATCCACCGAGGGCCTTTGGGTCGCGAGTATAAGATGAATGCCTGCCGCGCGCGCTTTCTGCGCAATGCGTGCAATGAGTTCTTCCACTTTTTTACCTACCACCATCATCATATCGGCAAATTCATCGATAATCACAACGATATACGGTAAGTGCTTTAAAACAGCGCGCTCCGATCCAATTGCAGGATCATAGAAGGGATCGTACAACGGTTTTTTCTGCTGGTTGGCTTCTTGGATCTTACGGTTATAACCCAGTAAATTTCTCACCCCTAAGGCCGACATCAGCTGATAGCGCTGTTCCATTTCTGCCACACACCAACGCAAAGCATTGGCAGCATCTTTCATATCGGTGACCACCGGTGTTAAAAGATGGGGAATACCTTCATAAATAGAAAGCTCTAACATTTTGGGATCGATTAAAATTAAACGCACATCTTCGGGTGTTGCCTTATACAATAAGCTTAGCAACATCACATTAAGCGCGATGGATTTACCCGATCCAGTGGTGCCTGCCACTAATAAATGGGGCATTTTCGATAAATTGACGACCACCGGATTGCCAGAAATATCTTTACCCAAGGCCAACGTTAAAAGCGAAGCAGACTCGGCATATTCACGCGACTCTAGCATTTCTCTTAAAAGCACCATTTCTCTATTTTGATTGGGTATCTCTAAACCGACCACCGATTTACCGGGAATGACCTCTACCACTCTCACACGATTCACGGACAAAGCACGCGCAAGATCTTTGGAAAGCCCCGTGATTTTGCTCACCTTCACACCCGGTGCCAATTCTAATTCAAATTGCGTAATCACCGGACCGGGTGCAATGGATACCACTTGTACTTGAACCCCAAACTCTAATAACTTCATTTCGAGTTCTCGGGATAAATGCTGCAAATCGTTCTCAGGACGGATCGCAGTATTCATCATCTGACCATTATTTTCTAAGAGTGTCACCGAAGGTAAACTGAGTTCGGGCATCGTAGCATCCAGAAGCGTCTGTGTTGTTGCAACAACGGTTGCAGTCGTTTTCGTCGTTGTAGAATTGGATGTCTGTAGCAGTCGTGCACGCGTCGGCGCAATGGAGACAGAAGCTAGGGGCCCTTCTGAAAAAACAGGTTCGCGACGGGGTGCTTTGAGCGCTACAGCATTGGGTTTTTCGGCTGGCTTTAAGGCGCTGATGAGTCGGGGTTTGAACGGTATTTTTCGTTCAGCCACCCAATGCCTGACCCTCTGTTTCCATGCCATGAGACGTGCTGGCATTTGGCTAAGATTTTTCAGACACCGTGTACCTATCACATCCATCAACCCAAACCACGATAAACCGGTCGTTAAAGTAATACCCACTAAAAAAATGGCCATGAGGCACAAACTAGCCCCTACATAACCCAAGGCTGGTAAAGCATGGGTATTGATAAACTGTCCGCTAATTCCCCCTACCCCGGCAGGTAAGGTCTTATCCCAACTCTTAAAATGAAGCGCTGCTAAACCGCAGCCGGCCATCAGAGCCGCCATAAACCCGATAATACGAAATCCCCATAACCATCGATGAAAAGAACCGAGTGCCCGATGATCTTGAAAAAGTCGAATAGCTGAGTAACTAATAACCAAAGGAAATAAATAAGCTACATACCCAAAAAAATATAAGCACAGATCGGAAAACCAAGCCCCCGCAACCCCTGCTGCATTGTGAATAAGGGTCGGCGTGTTACTGTGGGACCAGCCTGGATCGGCCGCATGGTAGGTACACAACCCAATCATGAGAAAAAGAGACAAGGCAGCCAATAAAATAAAAGCGCCCTCTTGTAGTCGACGCCACAATATCTGGCTCACAGGCTGCGAACGCCCACCTGATTTTGCTTGCTGTATCTTCATAGCGTCTAACTTATTCCACACGTTTATATAACTTTCATTGAAGGAGCCACACTATACCGTTTCCCCAGTCCCTTGACTAGAACCTTACATTTATAGCCTACAACCAGTATAGTTGTCGCACCAAGAGGGGGAGAACATCATGGATCATCACAGGCATTGCCCTTTGCTTATTTTGGGATCGGGGCCCGCAGGGTATACCGCGGCACTTTACGCTGCACGCGCCAATTTAAAGCCGGTGCTACTCACGGGCTTGGAGATGGGCGGTCAATTGAGTACCACGACCGATGTGGATAACTGGCCCGGCGATGTTGAGGGCTTACAGGGTCCTGCCTTGATGGCACGGATGCAAGCCCATGTACAACGCTTTGGTACCGAAATCATTCACGATCATATTATTGAAGCCAAACTCCAACAAAAACCTTTTGAACTGATTGCTGATTCGGGGAACCGCTATACCTGCGATGCACTCATCATTGCGACCGGTGCTTCGGCCCAATACTTAGGCTTGCCTTCTGAAAAAGCCTTTATGGGTAGGGGTGTTTCTGCCTGTGCAACCTGTGATGGTTTTTTTTATAGAAATAAAACCGTCGCCGTGATTGGGGGCGGTAATACCGCTGTCGAAGAAGCGCTGTATTTATCGAATATTGCAAGCCATGTGACCCTGATTCATCGACGCGATAAGCTTCGTTCTGAAAAAATATTGATCGATCAGCTGATGCGTAAAGTAGACAGTGGAAAAATACAGATCCTATGGAACCATATCTGCCAAGAAATACTAGGAGATACCAGTGGCGTGACAGGATTACAATTGCAACACACGCTTGATGGCAACATTCAGAAAATAAGTGTGGAGGGGGTCTTTATCGCGATTGGCCACAAGCCCAATACCGACTTATTTAAAGATCAATTAACCATGCACAATGGTTATCTGACCGTGCATAGCGGGACCCAAGGCAATGCCACTGCCACGAATATCCCGGGCGTCTTTGCTGCCGGTGATGTAGCCGATCATGTATACCGTCAGGCGATTAGCGCTGCGGGCACGGGGTGCATGGCAGCTTTAGATGCAGAGCGCTATTTGGATGCCCTGAGTTGACGTTCATACTTTAAAAGCGTAAACTTAGCACCTCTATTAAACACAGTACACAAGGTTAAAGGCGTATGGCAAAAGAAGAAGCAATCGAAATGGAAGGCACGGTGATCGAAAACCTGCCCAATACCCATTTTCGTGTTCAATTAGAAAATGGTCATATTGTGATTGCCCATATCTCAGGTCGTATGCGTAAAAACTATATTCGCATCCTCATGGGCGATCGGGTGAGTGTACAGCTGACCCCTTATGATTTAACCAAGGGTCGTATTACCTTTAGAAATCGTGAAGCTAAAGACCTCAAGGACAATACGCCTGCAGCCAGTGCAACAGCTGCTGCCACGAATCCTAACAGCAGCACTTAAAAAAGTTACAAAGCCTTATTGATGCGCACAGCTAGCCTACACTGGTTTAGAGCCGATCTGCGTTATAGCGATAATACGGCACTCTCAAAAGCACTATCAGAATCCGATGGCGTGGTAGGCTGTTTTATTCTAACACCTAAGACCTGGCAACAGCATGATAGAGCCGCCTCTCAGGTGCAGTTTATCTTAGATAATCTACAAGCCTTAGGAAAAATATTACATAAACACGGCATTCCACTACTGATACGAACCACCGATTCCTTTGAAGATTGTGCCGCTATTTTATATACCATCATGCAAAAATACAGTCTTAAAAATTTATACTTTAATACACAATATGAAATCGATGAAATCAAGCGCGATCAACAGATCACACAGTATTTGGAAACGAAAAACATAACTGTCAACCGTTTTGCCGATCAAACGATGCTTGCACCCGGTAGTGTGTTATCGAAAACAGGCACACCGTTTAAAATATTTACACCCTTTAAAAACACCTGGCTTAAAACCGTACAAAACACGGGGATTTTTTCGCTGAAAGACCCTAAGCCCGTTTTAAAAAATCGATCCTCAGAGGCTATCAAAGCGATATCCAGCGATCCTATACCCACACAGTGCGAGGGTTTTGTAGGCCCTATCGATACCACTATCCTATGGCCAGCCGGAGAAATACAAGCCGCACAGCGCTTAAAGACTTTTTGCGAATCCACTTTAGAAAACTATCATCTTAGTCGTAATATACCGGGTATAGCCGGTACTAGCAGCTTATCGCCCTATTTGGCTTTGGGTGTTTTATCCCCTAGGCAATGCTTAGAGGCCATTTTAAAAGCATCTCACACCGATAATGTCTTAGAAATTCAAGACAAGCTAGGCCCTGCAACCTGGTTATCCGAATTGATTTGGCGAGAATTTTATAAACACTTGATGGCACAATTTCCCAGTGTGTGTTGTTTTAAACCCTTTCAAACACTGACCGATCATCTACCCTGGCGATATGACACGATAGCCTTTGAACGCTGGTGCCAAGGTTTAACAGGTTTTCCGCTTATAGACGCAGCCATGCGTCAATTATTAGCGACTGGTTGGATGCATAATCGTTTAAGAATGTTGGTCGCTAATTTTTTAACCAAAAGTTTGTTTATTGATTGGCGATGGGGTGAACGCTATTTTATGCAAAAGCTTATCGATGGCGATCTTTCCGCCAATAACGGTAATTGGCAATGGAGTGCTTCTACGGGAACCGATGCAGCACCCTATTTTCGGATTTTTAATCCTATACGCCAAAGTCAATTATTTGATCCAGCAGGCGACTTTATAAGACGTTATTGCCCCGAATTAGCTTGTATGGATAATAAAGCTATCCATGAGCCCTATCGTTTAGCACCTGTATTAGCCAAGAAACAAGGTTACCCTGAACCGATGATTACCCTAGGCGAAAATAGAGAAGCTGTACTGCATGCCTTTAAGACTTTAAAAGACTACGCAGCCAAAGACTAGTCACGCGACCCTCTTGCGCACTCGGAAAAACTTATCGAATAAACGGCTAGTCTATGTACCCAATCCATTGTCCAAACGATAAAATCGATAAGCAGAATCCGCACGCCCCAGATGTTTCGATAAGTAGCACAACGATTCTGCCAAAGGATGGTGCAAGTTGAAGGGCATATTCACAATCAACATGCCACAACCTGGTAATCCCCAATAAATTTCCTTGGGATGATTAAACATCCATTCAAAGACCCAGGCATTGGATAAACCTAAAACCTGCATACGATGGATCCAAAGTTGTACCAGCTTCAGATCTTTTATCGGAAACCAAATCGCATACACACCCTGACGAAACTTTTTAAGGCTCTGTTCGAGTCCTTCAATAAGCTGCGCCCAATCTTCTTTCTTTTCAAAAGGTGGATCGATAAAAATAAGTCCTCGATTCTCTTTAGGGGGTAAAAAAGCTTTCAACCCCACAAAACCATCCTGGGCATGGATCTGCGTACGGGTATCCCTTAAATTACGTTTGAGTAATCGATAAACCGGGGGATGGAGTTCACATAAAACTAAGCGATCGGTAGTACGCAATAAGGACTGTGCGATAGCGGGTGAACCCGGATACAGAGCTGGATAACCCGCTTGCTGCACACAGTCTATATAGCGGGCAAGCAAGGGTGGCAAAGACTTAAGGGGTTGCTCCATGAGCTTGTGGATCCCTTCCTTCGATTCGCCTGTTTTTTGGGCTAAGCCCTTTGAAATATCGTAAAGCCCCGAACCAGCATGGGTTTCCAGATAGCAAAGCGGTCTCTCTTTCACCAAAAGCGCTTGGATTAATCCGACCAAAAGGGTGTGCTTAAACACATCGGAAAGGCTACCCGCATGGTATTCATGGCGGTAATTCATAGAAATCAATCTCACTAAAAGCGCCAATGTAGCAAATTTACCCCCAAAAGGCCAGTAAAATGCTTAAGCGCCGACCGCAGGCGTCCCGCTGTGCGAAAGAGGGCTTTGATCGCAGAACACATTCAAAGTTGCCATGACTATGATGGCATACAAAAAATTGTTAAACTGCGTGCATAGGAACTCATAGGAAGACCACCATGATAAATTTAAGAGCCTTGTTATTGGGCTTCAGTTTTTTTGCGACTCTGAGCCTCTCGCCTACAACCGTTGCCCATGAAGGCCTCCCCTTGGGGCTTGTGGATAATGCCACCCAAACCGAAACTTCAGTACCGCGCACACTGGGCCTTACACTGGATCGCTACTACACGCCGGCCGTGGGATCTGAATTAGTCTTAAGCCTCTTGCATGGTGTTCAAACACTCGAAGACCGAATACTCCAACAAACCCAAGGCGATACCAGTCTCCAGCCTGTGCTTGCAAGAATCGGACAGTTTGCGATTGAAGGATTACTGTGGAACACCGCCACCACAGCCCAGCATGAAATTTTTGGCCATGGTTTTAGGGCCCGTGAATGCCACATGCCTGCACACTATCGCGTCAACATCGGAGGCGGCGGTCGTGTCCGTTTTCCTGTCGCCCATTACAATCAGCTTTCTTATCACGAAAAAGCCGCTTTTAATGCCGGCGGTATGGAAGCTAATAGTCGTTTAGCCAAAAATCTGCGTGACCAATGGCTTAACCATACCCATATGGATATGCGTGAAGCCCATGTGTATCTGAATGCCAGCCTCGATCAAACATTGTATATGCGAGATACCTTTAAAAAAGATAAAAATGCTATTGCAAATGGACATGATGTTGCAAACTATATTGCAGAAGTCAATAACTGGCACGGTGCCCCTGTTTTAACGAATGATAAGCTAAAACGCCGCGCGCTGCTCGATCTACTCGATCCCTATTTATTCTATTCTCTGTATGGCGTAGGGCATTATCTTTACGATCGCACCCAATCCTTTGAATATCCCATGATAAGCCTTGGCGATTATCAATACCTGCCTGCTTTACGCGTCGTCCCTGCCCCCTATGGTATTGAATACCAATGGATGAACTTTGTGAAAGGGCCTGATTATGATATTCAAGCTGGGTTACGTACGGGTAAAACAGGCACCCTTCATTCCCATGCTTTGGATCTGGAAATCAATCGGATCTTTAGCTCGGACCTCTTGTTTATGGATCTTAAAAGCAGTCTATGGCGTCAACCCAAATTGTTTAGCGCCAGTGCGACTACCACAAAAGGACATATGGGGGCTGCGCTTTCTCTGGTTGCACGCTATCGCATGAGCCACAGTGTAGAACTTTCGGGACAAGCGGGTTATAAAACGACGGGTTATATGCCCGGAGAGATCCTTAAACATACCCCTATTCTAAGAGTGGGTTTTAAGGCCTTTTTGTAACCATTCAAAGCATGATAAACGCCTTTAATTGTGGTATGGGATTACAGGGCCGGCACAGAGACCGGCCCCTACAAAAAAACATACTTTTATTTAGGGCTCTTTGGCAGGTTCTGTTTCCGTGGCAGCCTTTATGGCAGCATCCAATTGTACGGGTGGGGCAGCAGGTTCTAATGTTTCAATCGCAGGTAAAGCAGGTATCGGTGCAAGTGTAGCCGAGCCTGGTTTAGCATTATTCGACTCCAAAACTTCTTTCAGTTTTTCAGGCACATGGACCCGCTCTTTGACCCAAGTTGCCGCAGGCACTAGCATAGGTACAAAGACAGAGCTATGCCAAGATGCCGTTTGCAACTTGGAAAAACTCAAGGCAACAAGCACGCCGATGATCAATACGAAAATACCTCTGGCACAGCCAAAGACCGCACCAATAATTCTATCGGGTAAACGGAAGCCTGTTTTTTTAATAAGGCTGGAAATAAAATAATTAATAATACCGCCAATAATTAAGGTTCCGAGGGATAATAATACCCCTGCTAATAAATAGCGTAACATGACCATTTGGATACCAGACAAATAGGTATCACCCACCTGTTGAAAATACACGGCGGCAATCACACTGGAGGCAACCCATGTAGTTAAAGATAGGGCCTCTTTTACAAAACCACGTACCACGCCAATGATCATAGAAAGTGTGACCAAAAACACCATCGTGATATCCAAGGTATTCATAGAGTCTAACATTAGTTCATTCACCGTGAATCTCCCATCAGTTTGGATAAAAGGCCTGCAATGCTATCTCTTAATGCACGCCTATCAATAATCTTATCAATCGCACCTTTTTCTAATAAGAATTCACTACGCTGAAACCCTTCGGGTAAGGTTTCTCGTACTGTTTGTTCAATCACCTTAGGACCTGCAAAACCAATCAATGCCCCCGGCTCTGCAATATTAATATCGCCTAGCATCGCAAGACTTGCAGAAACACCACCCATACAGGGATCGACCATCACCGAAATATAGGGTAAAGATGCACGTGCGAGTTGTGCCAAGGCTGCAGAGGTTTTGGCCATTTGCATAAGAGAGAATAAAGACTCTTGCATACGCGCCCCACCGCTACAGGAAAAGCACACCAGCGGTAATTTGTGGAGTAGACAGTGATGTACTGCCTGTACAAAGCGCTCACCCACCACGGTGCCCATAGAACCCCCAATAAAGGCAAATTCGAAAGCACAAGCAACCAGTGGTCTACCCTTTAATAAACCACGCATGACGACCAAAGCGTCTTTTTCTCCCGTTTGTTTTTGGGCATCGATCAGGCGATCTTTATATTTTTTGCTATCTTTAAATTTTAGACGATCTTCAGGTATACATTCGGCGCCTATTTCTTCACGCAGTTCCCTATCTAAAAATTGATCAAGCCGTTTACGCGCACTTAAACGCAAATGATGACCACACTTAGGACACACTTCTAAATTTCTTTCTAATTCAGAGCGAAATAAAAAACCCTCGCAAGCTGGGCACTTAGACCACAGGCCCTCGGGGATCTCTTTTTTCTTGCCACTCGTCGTGCGAATCTTAGAGGGTAGTAATTTTGAAAACCAGCTCATGTGAATACTCGCTATCTATTGTTATCAACAAATCCTGGCACTGCCGGAACGTGTGTAGGCAATCCAAAGTGTTGGGGATAGTGTACCGCTATTAAATAGAGGCCACTCGCAGGCGCAGCCAAACCTGCGGCACGCCGATCTTTCGCATTTAAAACGGTTTGTGCCCAGGTGGATGGCTCAAAGCCTGCACCAATACGCATCAACACCCCCACCATATTGCGCACCATATGCTGCAAAAAAGCATTGGCTGTGATATCGATAATAATCTGATCCCCTGTTCGATAAAGATCGATCGCATAAACCGATCGCACAGGACTACGACTCTGACATCCTGCTGCCCTAAAGGAAGAGAAATCATGCTCCCCTATCCAATAGCGGGCCGCTGCCTGCATAGGCTCTACGGCTAAGGGCCTATAATACCAACCAACCCCCTGCCGCAGCAAACTGGGTCTTAGGGGATGGTTATAAATAAGGTAACGGTAGCGTCGACTGAGGGCTGAATAACGGGCATCAAAGGCCTCTGGCACTGCTCGATGCCAAAGCACACGTACACTGGGCGGTAGATAATTATTGGTCCCAAACACCCAAGCCTGCGGCGTTCTAAGGGTTTCAGAGTCGTAATGTACAACCTGTCCTACTGCATGCACCCCTGCATCGGTGCGTCCCGCACAGGTAGTCTTCACCGGATGGTTTGCCAATTTAGCTAGCGAGATTTCCAATTCTTCCTGCACGGTACAAATCCCAGGCTGCACCTGTGCCTGCCAGCCCTTAAAGGCTGAACCGTCATATTCGATACCAAGTGCTATACGTGTCATAGGGGGGGAGTATAACGTGTCATTTAGAGAATGTGTTTAATAATGGTAACGACATTGCACAATATAAAGCATATGGTCGTGGATCTTATATACTAAACGATGCTCTTGATTGATGCGTCGTGACCAATAACCCGATTTTTCAAAACGAAGTGCCTCTGGTTTTCCAAGACCTGCAAAAGGCTGTTTTTGGATATCTGCAATCAGTGCATCCATTCTTTGAGCAAGCTTGGGTCTATTTTTTTCCCAATACGCACGATCTTCGGCAGCACCCTTGGTGTAAATGATTTTCATTAGGACTTTTTGGCAATGCTATTTTCAACCTCATCAATAGCATTTAACAGTCTTCGAGCATTCACCGGACTCTGCATCAAATAATTGGTTTCTTGCATCTCTTCATAATCAGATAAAGACATCATCACCACGGGCTCTGAATTAGATCGAGTAATGATAACAGGCGCATGGTCTTGACAAACCTGCTGCATGGTTTTTGAAAGATCAGCACGTGCTGAAGTGTAGGAAATGCTATGCACTTTCTAAGTCCTCAATAAATGGTACATGTACAAATTATTGTACTTCGCATGTAATAAGTCAAGTGCAGTTACACGCTATCAAAAGAACAGGCGATCGCTTAGATCCTGCGCGGCCTGTTTTTCACGTTGATTACCATAGTGAAGCATGGTCTCTAAAACCTGTTTAGCACTATCGAAATCCTTAATGGCTGCATAATGCTTAGCTAATTCCATACGAATGCTAAACTCTTGATCAAAAAAGAGTAGGTTCTTTTTGGTTTTCTCTTTGTAAGGGCTTAATAACGATAAAGCCAAACGAGGCTTAAACCGTTTGAAATAAACCAGTGTTAATAGACCTAGCATCATGGCTGCAACACTGGCACTCCATAACCACTTCTGGGCTTTGAGCGATAATTTCATCAAGTGCCAAAAGGAAGCAACAACCCCGCTAAAAGAAGACCCCTTCGCAGATTCTTTTTGTGCAGCAAGCTCCGCTTGATGTTTCTGCTGCATATCTGCAAGCGCTTTACTTTCTGCAATAAAGGCCTGTGCCTCTATTTTGGCTTTATCAACAACTGCTTGTTGTGTCACACTCACAGAGAGGGGGCGATTTTGCGGTACTACGGTTTGATTGGACTCTGTAGACATACCCGTATTTGTTTCAAATAAATTTTCCAAAGCTGAACTTGCATTGCGATTCAGGGTCTTTAGATCGGGTACCGTGGCGGGTACGGACTTATTTGAATGATCGAGCTTATCCTGACTAAAACTGGCTATCTGTTTAGGATTATCATCCATACGACGCGAAATTTTACCAATAGGCGCGGGATCAAACAGTAAGGTATAGGAACGCACCAAACGCCCTTCTGGCCAATGCAATAAAACGAGAAATTCCAGGAAGGCACGTTTAACCGGCTCATCACTTTGCACACTGATAAAGGTACGATCACCTTGTTGCACCACTTCGAAACGAAGCTTGGTTAGAAAATAAGGTCGGGCCATATGGATTTTTTCAAAATCGGCCGCAGGGGCTAAAGTAATGAGCAGATTGCTCGTGTTAATCTCATCCGCACCCACCAGTTCAATTTCAGCATCCAGGGGTTCATTCAAGTAGGAATAAAGCTTGATGGTACCAAAGCCTAAACCAACGCTGGCCCCAGACCATAAGCTTAAAAACAACGGTACACAACACAACCAGAGGAACGGCACAGATGCTAGACGACTACCCTTCAGCATAACAAGTCCTTTTATGCAGCTTTGGTAGAATTATAGTTCACAAATAATGATTCACCAGACACTCCGCAATCTGCACAGCATTTAAGGCAGCACCCTTACGAACATTATCGGCCACGACCCATAAGTTTAATCCGCAAGGATGACTCAGATCTTCGCGTATACGCCCCACATATACCGCATCTTTTTCTGACATTTGTGGTACGGGTGTAGGATAGCTAGGTGTTTTCTGACCATCCATCACAATGACCCCCGGTGCTGCTTTGAGTAAACGTCTGGCAGCAACCGCTGATATTTTTTGACAGGTTTCTAAATGGATAGCCTCTGAATGCCCATAGAGAACTGGCACACGCACGGCGGTGGCATTCACCTGAATATCGGGATCGTTCAAGATTTTTTGGGTTTCCCAATGCATCTTCATTTCTTCGAGGGTATAACCATTGTCGTGGAAATCGCTAATATGCGGCAACACATTAAAAGCAATTTGTTTGCTATAAACAGTGGTTTCTATAGACTGTCCATTGAGCAAACCACTCACCTGTTCCACCAATTCGCTAATAGCCTTTCTGCCGGTGCCTGAGACCGATTGATAGGTCGCCACATTAATACGTTTAATGCCGACGGCATCATAAATAGGTTTAAGGGCGACCAACATTTGAATGGTTGAACAATTAGGGTTGGCAATAATCCCGCTGTGTACATAATCGCCTAAGGTATCCAGATTAACCTCTGGAATAATGAGAGGCACCTCTTTTTCTAATCGAAAATGTGAAGTGTTATCGATCACAATACAGCCCGCAGCCCTCGCCCGTGGTGCATAGAGAGCTGATGCCTCAGAACCTGCCGAAAATAAAGCTATCTGCACCTTGGAAAAATCAAAAGACTCCACATCTTCTACCACCAAGGCCTTAAGCTTAAAAAGGACTGTCTGACCGGCAGAACGATGACTCGCCAGCACATGCAGTTTTGCAACTGGAAAATGACGTTCGGCTAAAATACTGAGCATCGCCTCGCCCACCAGACCTGTAGCACCCAGTACGGCTACATTAAAGGTTTTGCCTTTGTCTTTCATTTTCCTTCCCCTATTTATCTTAGTAGTTTAACTGCCAAGCCGACCAGGGCTATTAACAACAAAGCCAAAAAACCCAAAGTAAGCAGACTTTTACTCAAAGCATCGGAAGATAAGGCGCTAGGATTGGCCTTCAGATAACCATACAGCCGCCACAAGGCCCACACACAAAACAGTATTGCGAGTAATTTCATAGTAATTCCTCAGCCCTTAATAAAAAAACACCCTCGCCACCCTGCTCAAAATCCAACCAAGTAAAAGGGATCTGTGGATAGTGTGCTTCAAGCACCGCAGCGGTTTCTGTACCCACTTCCACCACCAGCAAACCCTTGGGTTTTAAATAATCCTTGGCTTGTGCAAGGATCCGATCGACCACAGAAAGCCCATGAATCCCTGCTTCCAAAGCTAAGGTGGGTTCAAAACGGTATTCAGGTGGCAGCTGAGTCATGCTGTGTGTAGAAACATAAGGCGGATTACTGATAATGATATCGTAACGATGGGTACAGCCTGTCCATAAATCGGATGGTAGGGGATGAACCTGAGTGCTCACGCTATGTAGATCGATATTATGCCGCGCAACGGCCAAAGCCGCTTCTGAGATATCGAGGGCATCCACACTCGCTTCTGGAAATGCTTTGGCACAGGCAATGGCGATACAGGCTGAACCACAACAGAGATCAAGGATCCGTTCAGGGGGTGTTGATAACCAAGGCTCAAAACCATTGAGTATGAGCTCAGCAAACGGCGATCGAGGAATAATGACTCGCTCATCCACATAGAATTTTAACCCGGCAAAATAGGCCTCACTCACCAGATAGGGCACAGGTATCCGTTTATAGATGCGTGCTTCGACCAAGGCTAATAGCTGCTTGCGTTCTAGGGGATCTAAAACGCGATCCAAGACGGTGCGATCGACATCGGGTGCCAGTTTTAACACAAATCTTGCCAAGGCAACGGCTTCGTCCCAGGCATTGTCTGTGCCATGCTCGAAAAAAAGGCCTGCCTCTAGAAAAGAGCGCTCGGCCCAGCTTAGAAAATCACCAAGGGTTGTGAATCGCAAGAAGACCCCTTAACATAGGAAACATGTTATTTGGAAGCGCTATACAACATAAAAAATCAGGCTGTCTGACTTACCCTCTGCTTGCTGCACAATGCTTTATTCGCGCTTTTACCGGATCGCAACGTACCACACAGAAACAACAAGTCTTGTTAGCTGCCGCGCATTATACCCTGGCGGGCGAACAAAATCTATCGTTGCCACGTAGCACCCTGCATCTGAATACGGCCATTACCCTGTTAAAAAAGGTTCAACGTCCTTATCAATCTTCCGAATGGCAGATTCAACTGGCGCAAGCTTGCTTTAGACGCGCTGAAGTATTGGAACAAAAGCAAGCCTTTCACCAAGCTTTTGATGATTACCAACAAACCCTCAACCTCTTACAGGGCTTAGAAATCAAGCTACAAGATAGGGATTATCTATTGCTGGCCCGTGCAGCCCTTTGCTTGGCCGATCTGATTAACCATGCCTGTATCGATCCCAAGCTGGCAACTTTCCAACACCCACTGGTTTATGTGAATCAAGCCCTGAGTGCCCTGGAGGCTATTCAACAACCCAGCGATGAAGTATCTATTACCCATGCCTACGCCCATCAAATCGCGGGCATTACTCTGGGCCATCACAACTTTGAAGAAGCGGTGCAAGCCTTAGAAACCGCCCTAGCCATAGCCCTTAAAACACAATGTATACAAACAGCAACGCTGCTCACAGATATTTATACCTGCTTAGGTCTTCTGTATGAACAAGTAACCCGCCCCTCTATCTTTATGCATCAGGCCGATCCCCGTGCAGACTATGCCCTCATCTACTTTGGTTTGTCCTTGCTATTTGGCCCAGAAGAAAGCGACGCAGATCCCGATGATCCTTTCGTTCTCGATTGCTTATTTGACATGATTTACAGTGTTTTAGACCCACATCTCACTGTACTAGCCCCAAAGCTTAGTATGCAATTGGTCGACGCACTTATTCAGGCTTATACCTGCGTGGTACAAAAAAGACTGCCCAATCAAGCACTTTTAGAGCAATTAAGAGAGGGCTCTGCTTTAGATAGTTTTGCCAGACATATTTATTGGTTGGTCTTAGAAGTCCATGCTGAACAAAACGCGCATGAGGCCTTTATACCCGCTTTGATTGCACCCTATGCCCCACCCGTTTCTATGGTCTACGACGTAGATGCATTATTCACAGAAAAATTTGTCGATAATGTTTATTATTTGCCTCGAACACACTAACGTCATA
>JAGOUJ010000019.1 GCA_018061325.1 Gammaproteobacteria bacterium | reverse complement strand
GGATTCTCTATGCCCAATGCCACCTTAAATAAATGCTCGCTGTTCACGAAACCACCCTGTCCTTAAAAGGTTAATCCAATAGCGTATATCATAAATCACCCATTCAAATGTTCATAGAGCCAAAAATTATCTATCCGTCTTAGCAAGCAACCAGGCGACGAAGAACCTACAGCAGATGAAATAGAGTACTTTGTGAGACAAGCGATTGCTTATAAAGTGATAGCTTTTCAAATCCCACATATGGTTCAGTATGCGAGTGCTATTCAAAAAGCAGCATTTTTATACATGCCAATCCGAATCTCGCAGTAAAAGATTTTCATTCTGAAAGGGATTTTTATCCTTTAGATTTAGCTGTTCATGTAAAAGATGATGAAGCGGTCACTGTTTTGCTTCAAAACGGGGCAAACACCCATCGAGGTGGTGTTTTGGATTCGGGTGAAAAGCAATTGGAATGGACGCTCGCGAATGGGCGTTTTAAGAGTGCTGCTTTATTATTGGAAGCGGGTGCTAATCCGACCATTTGCCTGTCTAATGGAATATCACGCCTCTGGATCGCGTGTAATAATGGACATGTGTCTGTGGTAGATCGTTTCCTAAAACACCCAGCTATCGCAGATTTTATTCATTTACCACATCAGTCAAAACAAACAGCGCTTGAGGTAGCCACGCAGCGTGGTAAGCGGGAGATTGTTCAGTTATTGTCAGGAGCGCTAGAGGCGCTTAGGCCAGGCCCAACGGTAGCACAAGCAGATAGCATGGTTGTTGAGCCCCTCGTATTTTTGGGACCAGCTTTGAGAAGGCTGCCTGAAGACTCCGTTGATGAAATGGATTATCAATTGGGGCGATGGTCGTTAGAGTAGGCTTGATTGTCTACATTGTTACACATCAGGAGGAAACAGCGCTGCCCTCAATCGATCCCTGTACCACATATTGGGTGGAGCGCTGTACTACTTGTACAAGTATAATCAATAAGGCCAACACGCTTAAGACGTAGTCTAATTGAAAATGCCCATAGCCTTTGTGGGTGAGTAAATGTCCGAGTCCACCGCCGCCTAAGACGCCTGCAATGGTGGAATAGCTAATAAGATGTACCAAAGTAATACCAAAAGCTTGCACCAGGTTTGCGAGACTCTCAGGAATAAGAACCTTAGCGATAATTTGCAGGGTTGTCGCACCCAGTGTTTGGGTGGCTTCTATGAGTGCTGTTGGAACTTTTTGCAGCGCTTTATCGCAAAGATAGGCAAAATGTGGAATGCCAATAAGCGTGAGCGGTATCAGAGCTGCCAGACTACCATCCTGCGATCCGGCAATATTTTGTGTGAAAGGAATCAAAGCAATACTAAAGGCTGCATAGGGAATCGAACGGGTGGTGCCAATGACAAAGCGTAAGCTTGTATGGATCAGACTGTTTTCAAGTAATTTTCCAGCACGTGTGGTATGTAGCAGAACACCCAGTGGCAAACCTACTATCCAAGCCAAAAGACCTGCGGAGAATACCATAAACAAAGTTTCTTCTAAGGCATTAAGCAGTTCGTGGAGCATAAGCGAGCACCTCAACATAAATATTGTTTTGTTCTAAAAATTGTATGGCGCGTTTGACTTCTTCCATATCGCCCATGGCTTCTATGAGCATTAAACCGGTACTTTTATCTTGGATTGTTTCTAAATGGGCTTGTAAAATATTCACGCGCAAATGAAATTGTTGCACCAATGCTGCGACAAAGGATCCTTGCGTGGATGGATCGTCAAAAGAAATTCTAAGCAGCGGGTTATAATGCTCAAGCGCTTTTGTTTTTAAGGTTTTTGCTAAACTGTTTGGTATTTCAGCGCGCGCTGCACTTCGAATGAAGTCTCGGCCGATCTCTGATTGGGGATGGGTGAAAAAGGCGGTCGTACTACTTTCTTCCACGATCGTACCTTGGTGCAGTACTGCCACGCGATCGCACAAGGTTTTAATAACATCTATTTCATGGGTTATTAAAACAATCGTTGTGTGTAGGGTTCTCTGAATGGCTTTCAGCAAAGCCAAAACGGCTTGTTTAGCTTTAGGATCTAAGGCAGCTGTTGCTTCTTCACAGAGTAAGACTTTGGGTTTGGAGGCCAAAGCCTTGGCAATGGCGACCATTTGTTTTTGGCCTGCATTCAGTTGGTCAATGGGCGCATCGGCCTTATGAGAAAGTCCGATGAGATCTAATAGAGGGCGTACACCCGCTTCTATTTGTTTAGAGGAATAGCCCATAATTTCTAGCGGTAGGGCAATGTTTTCATAGACCGTGCGAGAATAAAGTAAATTAAAATGTTCAAAGATCATCCCAATATTGCGTCTAGCTTCTCTTAAACTTTTAATGTCTAAGCTATTCAACTCGCAACTATCAACGACCACACTACCACGGTCGGGTGATTCTAAAAGATTGATACAACGGATCAAAGCGCTTTTCCCTGATCCGGGACGTCCTAAAATGCCAAAGATCTGACCTTGTGCAACCTGCAGGTTGATCCCCTTTAGCGCATGCATAACGGTGTTGCCTTGCTTATAAAGTTTGTCAATACTTGTCAGTGAAATCATAGACCCATCACTACTATTAGCATTTGCCGGTGTTTAACCTATAGCTCATCACACAGAATTTTCAATGTGCTTTTCATCTTTTAAAAAAGTCAAATCACTAAATACAGCAAAGACGCCTTGTTGCAAAAGAGACTGTATTTGTAGTGGATCATTCACGGTATAAGCAAGAAGCGGTAGTTTTTGTAAATGGGCCTCTGCGATGAGTGCGGGTGTGATGGATGCATCCTGACAATGAAGGCTGCTAAAAGATTTCTGTGTTGCAAGGGCGATGGCCTCAGTATTTAGATCAGATACTAAGTAACCGATGAGCAGCGTAGGATCACAAGCACGTAATAGTAATAAGCTTTGCAGATCAAAGCTCGAGAACAAGGGGGGAGGGGCCGTAGGCGGCCATACCGATTGAACACGGTGTAGTAAATCTGCGATGGCTTGTTTTTGAGGAGACTCAAAGATTTTAATCTCAATCACGGGGTACACATTTAGTCTCAGCAAGGTGCGCAGTGCTTCTTCCAGTAAAGGGATCTGAGCGTTTTTATAAGTAGGTGCAAACCAAGATCCCGCATCTAAGCCCTTTAATTGGGCCCAGGTGCTTTCGAAGATCAACCCTTTCCCATTCGTTGTTCTTGGCAGATCGGCATCATGAAAAAGGATCCATTCGCCGCTGGCACAGTATTGCACATCAAATTCTACCCAATGGATCCCATGTGCAGAAGCGACCTGAAAGCCCTCCAAGGTATTTTCTGGCGCGAGTCCTGCAGCACCACGATGACCTATAAGGCCTAGGTGTGGTTTAGGTAGCTGTTGGAATGTCTTCTGTTGCATAATAAACCTTAAGAGAGACTAGAAATATGTCAACTATGCAAGATATCTACCTAACCCCTAATCGGCGTATGGCTATTTTTTTGAAGCAGGCCTATCCCGATAGAAGGGTTAAGGCGCTGAGTACATGGTGTGATGGGTTATACAGGGATTTAGCTGCGCAACATCCACAAACGCCACAAAGCCTAAGCCTCCATGAATCGCGCGTGTTGTGGGAGCAGATTGTACAAGCCTCTTCTGTGGGTCAAGAGATCTTGCATGTGTCGAGTATTGCAAGCCTTGCCTATGAAGCCTGGGGTTTGTGTATACAGTGGCGCTTACAAGGCTTGCCAAAAATGCACGATTTATTCGATCAGTCTCAGAATGGTCGTCTATATCAAGCATGGTCTTTAGAATATCAGGCTTGCATGCGAGAAAGGCAGTGTGTCGATGCTTGGACCCAAATGGATTATCTGATAGAGGCTATCCGACATACGCCCAAGGCTTTTACCTTAGCACAACAGATCTATTGGGTAGGTTTTCAAGAAATCATACCGCAATATGCCGATCTGATAGCAGTTATGGAACAGGTGGGTGTTAGGATCCAAAGAACGGCTTTAGATCCCAAACAAGGTGTGGCTTATAGTGTAGCCGTACCTGATCCTATACAAGGACTGCGTGTTGCAGCCCAGGATGCAAAACGATGGTTAGTGGCTTCTGCATCAGCGTTGCAAGAAACTTCAAGAACGCATGCTTCATGCCGGATAGGCATTGTTATTCCTGATCTCGTACAACAGCGTGATCGGGTGATGAGCATTTTCTCAAGAATTTTACCGCCTGGATCCTTTACCATTTCGGGCCCGCCACCTTTATGGTGTTATCCTTTGATTGATGCAGCGTTATTTGGTTTGGGTTTGGCACAAGGGCGCATTACCCTAGAGGCACTCAGTCAATTATTACGATCACCTTTTTTTGGTGATTGCGGCATTAGTGCTATGCAACAACGCGCAGCCTTTGATGTTTATTTAAGAACCTTCAATGAACCCGATTTTTCTTGGGAACAATGTGCATTACGCGCGCAGATGTATCGTGATCAAAACAGCAGCCAAACAACCATGGAGAATCATTCTTTTCGTGGGTTGTTTTCCATAGAAGATGCCATGAAGTATAAGCGCGACCTTGAAAATAAAGATCATAAAAAAGCCACGGATTGGTCTTTATGGATCCAGCAATGGTTAAAGGTTTTAGGGTGGCCGGGTACCCGCACCTTGAATGAGACAGAAACAGCCTTAGTCACGGCCTTTGAAACCCTACTCGAATCCTATACGTCTTTGGAGAGCGTGTTAGGGTTGCATACCTATGAAAAAATGCTTGTCGAATGCAAAGCGATTGCAGGCAGTACACTTTTTTTACCGAGCGATAGCGATGAGCAAGCGCCTATACAAGTTTTAGGTATACTAGAAGCTGCGGGCCTGCGTTTTGACAAGCTCTGGGTGTTGGGGGTGAATCATAGTCAATGGCCTCCCAGTCCTGATCCCAATCCCTTTATACCACTGCAGGTACAACGCAAGCACAATCTACCCCGATCGAGTGTGGAGCGAGAGGCTTTGATTGCCAAAGCACTGACACAAGATTTCTTTCACAGTGCCGATACGGTTGTTTTTAGTTATGCATCAATGCTGGATGAGCGTGTGGGGCAAATAAGTCCTTTGCTAAAAGCATTGCCCGAACGAACCTTGGCAGCGCTGGATTTGGATCAGGTCCCTTCTTATTTGCAAAGCATTGCAGCCTATCAGCCTTTTGAACAGTCCTTTACAGAAAAAGGACCTGCTATTACCTTGCCCCGTGTGATTAAAGGCGGTGCGCGTGCTTTACAATTACAATCTCTGTGTCCTTTTCGTGCTTTTGCAGAGACGCGGTTGCTTGCACGACCTTTAAAAACCTGCAGTGTGGGTTTAAGTGCTGCAGAGCGCGGTATTTTGGTGCATAAAGCCTTAGAATATTTTTGGAAAGCGATTAAAACGCAGAAACACTTATTAAGTCTGAACGATAGTACGCTCAGAGCACATCTTAAAAAAGCGATTGATAAGGCCTGTAATAAAGTTGTGATGCCATATCGTTTGCAAGGGCTTTATCGATCGTTAGAAGAGCTTAGACTTTTGGAACGCTTGTCGCACTGGATGATACAGGAAAAAAATCGTCCTGCTTTTGAGGTGGTTTCCCTAGAATCATCCAACACCCTCGATTGTCAAGGTCTTCAGTTTAAGATTCGGATCGATAGAATCGATTGGGTGGAAGGACTGGGTTCAGTCTTTATCGATTACAAAACCGCTAAAACATCGGTGAGTGATTGGTTTGGACCAAGGCCTCGTGATCTGCAATTGCCTCTATATGCAGTGGGGCGTGTGATAGCCCCTACGGCTGCATCTGAAACAGGTATGCCTGCCGCATTGGCTTTTGCAGGGCTACATCCCCATCAGATAGGTTTTAAAGGCGTTGCCAAGGCAGCCACCGATTGGCAGGGGGTGAAGGCTATCGAAGCCCTGGGAGCGAGCACAGTGGCTGAAAAAAATTGGGCGCAACAATGGGAAGCATGGAAGCAATCCGTAGAAAACGTAGCCTTGGAATTTGCTTTAGGGGTTGCAAGGGTCGATCCTTTAGAGGGCGCTAAAACCTGCAGGCATTGTTCCCTGAAGACTTTATGCAGGGTGCAACACACATGACCCCGCATACTGATCAAGCAACACGATTGAAAGCGCTCGATCCCCACCGTTCTTTTATTGTACGGGCCCCTGCGGGATCGGGTAAAACAAGTTTATTAGTCCAACGTTTTTTAGCCTTATTAGCCGTGCATGAAGGGAGACCGGAGCAATGCGTCGCCATTACCTTTACACGCAAAGCGGCGGTAGAAATGCGCGATCGTATTCTGATGGCCTTGGAAAGGGCCTTAGATCCGATAGCACCTGACACAGACTATGAACGTCAAACTTGGGACTTGGCTAGAAGTGTTTTAGCACGCGATCAACATTTAGGCTGGCAGATCCTTCAGCATCCACATCAATTAAAAATACAGACCATCGATGCGCTGTGTGCGAGCTTGGTACAACAAATGCCTATTGCGGCGCGTTTAGGATCGTCGGGTAAGATTTCTGAGGATCCAAAGCCTTTGTATCAACAAGCCGTGATGCAATTATTCGAAGGCTTATTATCAGAAAATAATCATCATCATGATGAGAACCATACAAAGCATTTAAGCAGTCTCTTAAAACATTTAGATAATAATCTATCCTTAGCGATGGATTTACTGATCAATCTTTTGGCGCATCGTGAGCAATGGTTGCCCTATGTGGGCTATGCTGCACATCATGATGCGAAGCTTGTTTTAGAATCGGGTTTAGAAGCGATCTTGCAAACAGCCTTAAAGCGCGTTGTTGCAGCGATTCCGAAGGATAGACAAACGGAGATCCCTCTGCTGGCTTGCAAGGCTGCCATGCAGTTGCAGGATCTAGAAAAGGATTCATTGATTAGACAGTGTTTGAATGTAGCTGAAGCATCCAAGGGGGCATGGCCGGGCGATTCTTTAGGTGATCATGCGGCTTGGCAAGGCTTCATCGCTTTATTGCTTACCGATCAATATACGCTTCGTAAGCGTCTTACCGTGGATCAGGGTTTTCCTGCACCCGGGCGTACGACTGATAAAGACCAGAAAAAACAGTTTCAGGCGAATAAACAAGCCATGATGCAAAGCTTGGAAGATTTAGAAAAGCATCCTACTTTTTTGGCCGCGCTTCAAGTCTTAGCCGAATGTCCTTCTACGTTGTATGAAGCCCAACAATGGGAAGTCTTAGAAGCACTTTTAGCGTTATTACCTATTTTAGTTGCTGAGTTGAGCTTGGTCTTTCAAAAAGAATCGCTGGTCGATTTTACGGAAATGACCTTGGCCGCTTGTAGGGCCTTAGAGGAAGGTGTCGATCCGACCGATCTGGCTTTAAGCTTTGAAGATCGACTGCAACATTTATTGGTCGATGAGTTTCAAGATACTTCTTTTGCACAATTTCGTTTGTTGCGTGCCCTAACAGCGACGTGGCAGCAGGGAGATAACAAAACACTTTTTTTGGTGGGCGATCCTATGCAATCGATTTATCGCTTTCGCCAAGCCGAAGTGGGATTGTTTTTGCAGTGTCAGCGCCAAGGTTTTGGCAGTATTCCACTAGCGTCTTTGGATTTAACCTTCAATTTTCGATCGGAACCCATAATCATCGATTGGATTAACAAGACGTTTACAGAAAAATTTCCAAGGGTTGAAGATATGAACACCGGCGCCATTCCCTATCATGCGGCAGTCGCAGCGATTTCTCAGGTTACTGTGCCGGCAACTACGGAGACACCGCATGAGACGTGTGTGGTCCAAGGTGTGGATCAAGCCTCAGAACCCGATCAGGTTCTTCGTATTATTCAATCTTTGTTAGTAGAGACTCAAGGCTCTATTGCATTGTTATTACGATCGCGAAGCCATGCACCGCTTATTTTAGAAGCCTTAACAAAAGCGGCTATTCCTTATCAGGGTATCGATCTGGTGCGTTTAAGTGAGCGTCCTGTCGTACGTGATTTATTAGCACTTACAAAGGCTTTGATGCATTTGGGTGATCGTATTGCATGGCTATCCCTATTGCGTACGCCTTGGTGTCCTTTATCTTTGGATGATTTATATATTCTTGCGCATCATGCATCGGATAAGCCTTTATGGACGAGCTTAGAGCAGCATCAAAGTTTAGTAGGCTTAAGTGAAGCAGCACGTACGCATTTGGCAAGGGTTGTCCCACTTTTGCGTGAAGCACTGTTAAATACCCAACGTGCACCGAAGCAGGATTGGGTGATGGATAGCTGGGTGGCTTTAGGTGGTGCACAAAAACTGTATGACTCAAGCAGTCTTGAAGATGCAGAGGCTTTTTTTGAGGTCCTTGCTGACATGCCCGAGGAGCGCTTCATGATCGCTGGAGCCCTAGAACAGCGTATACAATCTTTGTATGCAAAGGCTTCGAACCTCAATGCCAGAGTACAAGTGATGACCATTCACAAAGCCAAAGGTCTAGAATTTGATGCGGTGATTGTTCCGGGCGTGGGTCGAAAAACCCTTAGCGATCGCGCCAAATTGTTATTGTATGCCGAAAGAGTGGGGGATAGAGCGGATGGTACTGGCAATCTTATTCTGGCACCGATTCAATCGGTCGGTGCGAAGTCTGATAGCATTTATGCCTATCTCAGTACCTTAGAGCGCCGCAAAGCCAAACATGAAGCCATGCGTTTGTGGTATGTTGCTGCCACCCGCGCAAAGAAGCATTTGTATTGGTTTGTGCATGATGAGAGCGATTGGGGTTAGGTGTATGATTAAATGCAAAAAATAAATGACCTGGTCATCGAAGCGCGTTTACGCGTGTAAAACCAGCGTAAGTTTTGGTAGAGACTTAAACTTTAAATACTTCTTCTAGGGATTGGCCATTTAAAATACGGCCAGCTATTTTTAGCAACACGTCGGAACTTGCCGTATGGATTTTTTGTTTATAGTCTTCAGGCACTTCGTTAAATTTTTGTTCTAAGAGATACATTAGCATGACACTCTCACCTTTAAGCTTTCCTCAAATACCTGAATCGCTGCATTATAATTCACTTCTAAAGCCTCCGGTAGTCTAATAAGCCAATCGATAAACCGATACAAGTTTCTAATATCATCACCCACCCAACCGTGCCGATACAAGCTTTTAGTCAATGCAAGCTTCGTGCTGCCTTTAGTCTCTGCAGATCCTTTTTCGTTGGCTGCCAATTGTGCGAGAATGACCGATGCAAAACGATTATTCGAGTTTTGGAGCTCCACGACCCTATCTGCGTAGTCTAGAAGCTTGATAATCGGAAAACCCATCTCTACCCAAGATCCCCAGAGTTCTTGGCGATAGATCCCGGGTCGCCAGTTTCTGTCATTATCAATCAAAATCGCTAGGCTTGCGATGGGTTTGTCATAAATATCCTGTAGTTTGTAGCGATAGGTGAACATGCGTTTGGCAAAATTGTTCGATGCGTTAGGCTGCACCTCCAGGTGCAGTAATAAATAATGGATTGCTCCATCTTTGCAATAGATTTCCACTAATTTATCTGCTTCTCGATCACCTATGGCCGCATCTTTATCGATTTTCGCCAGTTCTTTATCTAGCATTTTATAGCCGCGTTCCCAGTCGATGACTGCATGCTTTTCAGGCCAAAAATAAGTCATAAAGTCCTGGAAATATTTATCCAAGATCGACTTCCAAGGCGTATCGAAGTTTGATCGCCTGGTTGTTTTCTTAGTCCTAATGGGATGAGATATCATAAGGAGACGCTATCATGCATCATCCAACGCGATCTATCCGTCATTTATGTGATAAAAAAGCCATTCGTGGGCTTAGGTCTGGATTAGTTTTTCTTTTCATTGTACAATGCAGCTAACTGTGTTATGTAACCTGAAATGATTAGGCAAGAGACTGTATTATGAAGCTAGATTTTTCATCTTTGGAAAAGGCGATTGCTCAATTGGAGGAGGCCTTGGGCTATTATCATTCTCCTCTGGCTAAAGCAGATGTGCGGTTGGCTTTGCATTTGCGTGCGGCAACCATTCAAGCTTTTGAGTTTACTTATGAAATATCTTTAAAAATGTTAAAGCGTTATTTACAGTTAACGGATACGAATCCAAATGTTATCGATGAATTAACTTTTAATGAATTGATTCGAACAGCTTATGAAAAGGGTTTAATACAATCAGAACTTGCGATGTGGAAAGAATATCGTAAAGAACGTGGAACCACCAGTCATACTTATGATGAAGTAAAAGCCCAAGGTGTTTTTGAAGAAATCCCCGCTTTTTTAGAGGATGCAAAGTATTTGCTCGATCAGCTTAAAAAACGACAGGCATTGCAGCGTGAATAAGTCTATTGATATACGTCCTGTCGATTTAAAAATAGTTCAAACGATATTAAATGCTAGTTTACCAAAAAATGCACGTGTCTATGTATTTGGGTCTAGAGCTTTAGGTACCACCAAACGTTCTTCCGATTTAGACTTGGCCATTGATCTAGGTCGTGTTTTAGATCGTAAAGAAACAACACAACTCGTGCTGGCCTTTGAAGACTCTGATTTACCGTATAAGGTTGATATGATCGATCTGCACAGCGTGGATGCGTCTTTCAAGCAAATGATCGAAAAAGATCAGGTCCCACTACCGGGCTTTGAAGGACTACAATCCTAGCCTTATGGGCATCAAGATCGGATTGACCCGCTAGGTGATTACACACGCTTCTTGCTGTTTGAGGAAAATCCCCTTATTATAAAGCCCTCAACATTTGGGTATGACTTAAGGTAAATAGGGGTTTCAGTGTATGTCAAATAAGCCGCAAAGTAGCCAAGCAGAAGAGTTTGTGGGTCTTCGAAAGCTCCTCTGGCCTATTCATTCTTTCGAGATGAAGAAGTTTATTCCTCTGGCACTCATTATGTTTGCCGTACTCTTTAACTATACGATTTTGCGTGATACTAAAGATACCCTGGTTGTGAATGCAGCCGGTGCTGGCGCGATTACCTTTCTGAAGTCTTATTGCGTGACGCCAATGGCCATTTTGTTTGTGATTTTTTATGCCAAACTAACCAATGTTTTAAGCCGTGAAAATGTTTTTTATGCGACCATTGTACCCTTCCTCGTATTCTTTGGGTTATTTGGTTTTGTGCTGTATCCCAACCTAGATTTATTACACCCTTCAAAAGAATCGCTGGATGCGCTGTATGAAGCCGCGCCTGCTTTAAGTGGGTTTATCGATATTTACGCTTATTGGGTTTACTCACTATTCTATATTCTCTCTGAAATCTGGGGTAGCGCCATGATTGCCCTATGCTTCTGGCAGTTTGCCAATCATGTGGTGCGTCTGCGTGAATCTAAGCGTTTTTATGGATTATTTGCGGTGATTGGCAATGCGGCCTTACTTTTGTCGGGTCCCACGGTGGTGTTTTGTTCAGACACGATTAAGCATTATCTGTCTTCGGGTGTCGATGCATGGGGTGTTAGCCTGAAGTTGCTCATGGGCTCTGTGGTAGTGATGGGTTTACTTGCAATCTATGCCTACAAATGGATGCATCGCAATGTGTTGAACGATAAGCTGTATTTCGATCCGGACGAAGCCGGTGTGCCCAAAAAGAAAAAAGAGAAACTAGGTTTGGCCGACAGCTTAAAAATGCTTTTAAAGTCCAAGGAACTCTTGCTTATTGCGACCCTCATTATGGCCTATGGCGTTACCATTAATTTAGTGGAAGTACAGTGGAAGCACCAAATAAGTCTGTATGCCGCGGGTGATAAAGGATTGTACAACTCTTTGATGGGTTATTATTCCTTCTCGCAAGGTCTATTTGCCATTCTTTTTGGTTTGTTTTTTGGAAGCCAGATTTTACGTAAGGTGAGCTGGTTTAAAGCGGCCATTATTACCCCCCTTGTGATTTTGGTGGGTGGGGGTGCTTTTTTCCTCTTTATCCTGAGTCAAGATCTGATGGCACCTTTGTTGACACTGATGAGTACCACGGCCGTGATTGCTGCAACCTTTCTGGGTTTTGGCGTTCTTGTGGTTGCAAAACCTGTGAAATATATGCTGTTTGATCCAACCAAGGAAATGGCCTATATCCCACTCTCTGACGAAGAGAAAACCAAGGGTAAGGCGGCAGTCGATGTGATTGGTGGGCGTGCAGGGAAAGCTGGTGGTGCGATGGTGCAAAGCTGGTTACTGATCGCCTTTGCTACAAAAGATGTGGTTGCGATTGCACCGATTGCGTTCATCACATTTATTGTGGTTGCCGTGGCATGGCTCTATGCTGTCAAAGCGCTTTCAACGCGCGTTGCGGCGGCTGTGAAGCGTAGAAATGATGATATGGGACTTCCAGAAGCCACCGCTGCATAGCCATTCTTTAAATTGATGCGATCATCATTGTAGGGGCCAGCACTTCGGCCCCTACAGATACAGATTTCGCGACAGTCGCTCATTATTTTTTATTGTTAGGTTTCTTCTTAGCAGATGCCGGTCCCTTTTCTAAAAGGGGGTCGGCCGTAGGCCGGGGGGATTCCTCGGGCTTGGATCGAAAAAAGGTTAGTAGTCTCTCAGATGTGGACGGTGTTTGTTCTAGCTCCGGATTCACCTTAGATCTTTTTGATTTCTCTAGTGTTGTTGATGTCCCTAATTTTTTTTCTCCTGGTAGTAATTTTTCTTGAAAAAACCGTACGTCGTTTGATAACTCCTTAGCTTCCCTTTTATAAACTTTTTCTATGCGTGCTTTAATTTTTTGTTTCTTATTGATAAATTTGGCTGCAAATAACAAAGCCTTTGCTTTTTCATCCTTAAGATTATCCCCTGTATTTTTTTTAGGATCTTCTGTAGGCATCTGAACTACACCCTCGCACTTATAAACTGATGTAGGGTTTTGACCTTCAAGTGCTTGATTAGTTCTATGTCATCAGAAATTATCGTTACTGTGCGCTAGTGTATGCACACATTGGTGATCAGCATAAGCTAGCATCAAAGTTAGTCCTTCTCCCGTTTCACGGGAGAAGGTGGCACGCAGTGCCGGATGAGGGTCAGTGTGGTGTAGAGGCGGATCAGCTAATCATTTCTTCTTCTTCTTTTTCCTTGGCTTCTACAACAGGTGTCGTTAGCCATTCTTTAGCTGTTTGCAGGATCAAGGGTCTGGTGAGTAGCAATTGCCAGCGTTTACCCCCCAGTTGTCGCCATAAAACGGCCGAGCGCACACCGGCTAAGAGTAGGGCACGCACTTTATGTAGCACAGATGCCTGGTTAAGATACAGTGCTTCGCCCGATACATGGATCCTAAAACTAAAAGTACTGAGTGTATCCGTGTAGAGGGAAGCTAAATTAGCCATCACATTTTCATGGGTCGTAGAGAAATGCTTGGCTTGGATTTCGGCACGTAGAATACCAGTACGTACTTGCATAAGCATTGCAGGATTATGGATGAGTTTTCTTTCAATATGTATTAATGAAAAAGCATAGCGTGCAATATCCGCATCTTTAGGGGCGCTGTTATTCGTGAATAGGCGGATCACCTCGTTAAGACCTAAGGAGAGTTGTTGTGCATCCCCGTAAACAGCCAGGGGGTTGTCTGCATCAATACTAAATAAACTCTGGATAGAGGCTGAGAAAAAAGGTTCAGATACACGCCCTGTCTTCGCCAATTGATTAACAAGCGAGGCACTTTGGAAAAGACCTGCGAGCGCAAGTACGCGTCCCTGTACGGTTGAAATAGTCATTGGATAATGCCTCCTCCTAGACAAAGGTCTTTTTGGTAGAATACCACAGATTGCCCAGGGGTGAGGGCTCGTTGTGGGTTATCAAACTGTACTGTCCCTTTACTTGCAGTATCACGGGTAAAGCTTAAGGTACAAGGCACTTGTTCTTGACGATAACGAACCTTGGCTTCGCAACGAAGACTATCAGTGTGCACATGCCCAGCATGCGTTGTATGAGAGGGTGGCCTTTGAGGGGGGGCGCCTGCGATCCAGTGTAACGATCCGACGCGTAAATGATCGCTAAATAAACGTGGATGATTCACCCCCTGACCCACGATTAAGACATTACGTGCCAGATCTTTTGCTAAGACATACCAAGGTTCTTGCGCTGCCTTTGCTTGTCCACCAATCTTTAGGCCCTGACGTTGGCCTAAGGTATGAAACATCAAACCTTCATGCTGGCCAATCACCTGACCGTCTACGGTTTCTATAAGACCGGGTTGTGCAGGGATATATTGATTCAAAAAAGTCTTAAATTTTCGCTCCCCAATAAAACAGATCCCAGTACTATCTTTTTTAGCGGCATTCGGAAACCCTGCGCGCTTTGCAAGGGCACGCACTTCGGTTTTTTCAAGATGACCAATGGGAAAAAGCGCCCTTGAAAGGGCTTGCTGATTTAAAGTATACAAAAAATAGGACTGATCTTTGCCAGGATCCACGCCCTTGTATAAACGATAAGACCCATTTTCATGGGCTACCTTTGCATAATGCCCGGTGGCCATTTTATCGAAACCGTGTTGCAGTGCGTAGTCCAAAAAAACCTTAAATTTAATTTCACGGTTACATAGAATATCGGGATTGGGTGTTCTGCCGGCACGAAATTCTTCTAAACAGTGTTCGAAAACAGTATCCCAATAGTGTGTCGAAAAATTAACGCTGTGTAGCGGGATGTCTAGAATAGCGCAGATCTGTTGTGCATCGAGGAAATCTTGGGCGGCAGGACAATAGGTGTCCTTATCATCTTCTTCCCAGTTTTTCATAAAGCAGGCTTCAATGTTGAAGCCTTGTTCGATGAGTAAAAGTGCGGCGACTGCAGAGTCTACCCCACCCGATAAGCCGACTAAGATTTTGGTGTGTGGGCTCATACAGTCAGGGCTAAGTTTCCTGCATCCCTGATAAGACCTACCACCTGTCCTTCTAAGAATACACGGTGATGTGCGAGTTCTGTCACTAAATGATCAGAAAAGGGCTCTAAGCGTAGATGCTGATTTTCACGTAACAGCACGATTTGGCCTTTACTTGCATGCGGTGTTTGATGGATAGCCAGGTAATCACCTGGTTCAAAGAGCGATGATCGCTCGGTGATCAGTACTAAAAAGTCCGCGCTAGGCTTAAAAAAGCGTGGATCGAGACTATAAGTACCCTGTATATATTCAGGGCTGAGCAAAGCTTTGGGGTATAGTGAGGCTAGTTTAATCATCGGAATTGCAACCGGTTGGTTTCCCAAACGAATACCTCTGGAAGTACCCGAGACTAATTCAATCACACCTTTACGGGCTAAGGCGCGTAGATGATCTTCTGCGGCATTGGGTGATCGAAAGCCCATTTGTTTCGCAATCTCGGCCCGGGTGGGCGGCGATCCTTGGGCCGCAATGTGTGATTGGATAAGCTGCAGGATTTCCTGCTGACGTTTGGTGAGTTTAGGGCTATCGTTTGTTTTAGGCATTAACGATCCAACGCGACATTGATGAAAGAAAAATACTCTTAAACCATATTATAAAGCTGGTCTGTTGTCCAGACTGTATAAAAAAACAGCTATTGTAAAAAGTCATCGCTCGTTCTCGTGAAAGCGGGGATGAGGTACGGTCATAAGGCGATGAGGGAACCTCTTTAGGGGCAAGTGCTTTGGTGAATTTAGCCTATTCTTAAATTTGTATTTGCTAGATGACATTCATCCTTCTCCCGATGCGCGGGAAGAGGGTGGCGCGAAGCACCGGGTGAGGGGAGCGTAAAGGAATGACAATGATCGTCGCCGTAAGCATGGCCTTAAGTGTCATAGGGTTGGCCTATCTAGGTGCACCTCTGTGGGCCTGGACACTGATGGGCCTGCTTTCTTGGGCGATAGCCCACGCAGATCTTTCAAGCACCTGTCTATCCTTATGGATCTATGGATCCTTATTGGCGGCGATCCTCCTTGTCCTTTGGTGGCCTTTGCTTCGGCGTCGTTTTTTGATCAAACCACTGTTTCATTACCTGCAGGGCGTGATGCCCCCTATGAGTGCGACGGAGCGAGAAGCGATTAAGGCGGGTGATGTATGGATAGATGCCGATTTATTTCAGGGACGCATACAATGGGATGCTTTATTGGCACTACCCAAGCCCACACTGCGTGAGGATGAATTAGCTTTTCTCAAGGGTCCTGTCGAAACCCTCTGTGGGCTTTTTGAAGAATGGGATGTGATGCAACACACCTTTAATTTACCAGACATCGTCTGGGATTATCTGAAAAAAGAACGCTTTTTTGGCATGATTATACCAAAAACCTACGGTGGCTTGGGTTTTACGGCATTGGGACATTCAACCGTTGTTGAAAAAATAGCGAGCCATAGTTTAACCGCTGCTATTACGGCCATGGTGCCAAACTCTTTGGGGCCTGCGGAATTGCTGCTGAAATATGGCACTGTGGCACAAAAAGATTATTATTTACCCCGGTTGGCGTGCGGTCAAGAAATACCTTGTTTTGGCCTAACCTCTGCAGAAGCGGGTAGCGATGCGGGCGCTATGATCGATCAGGGTATTGTGTGTGAGGGAATGTTCGAGGGGAAGACCATTCTAGGGATTCGCCTACAGTGGGATAAACGTTATATTACCTTGGCGCCTATTGCAACCGTATTAGGTTTGGCTTTTAAGCTTTACGATCCGGAACAACGTCTTGGTAAAAACAAAAATGTAGGCATTACATTGTGCTTGATACCTTGCGATCATCCAGGTGTTGAGCGCGGACAGCGTCATGTACCTTTGCATCAGGCCTTTATGAATGGCCCCATTTGCGGTAAAGATGTTTTTATACCTTTAGACTGGATTATTGGTGGACCTGAAATGATAGGGCAAGGATGGCGCATGCTGATAGAATGTTTATCAGTTGGACGTGGCATTTCCCTACCCGCTTTAAGTGCTGCTTCTGCAAAAACAGCCTATTGTAGTACGGGTGCCTATGCGCGTATTCGTAAGCAATTCAATACCTCCATTGGTCGTTTTGAAGGGGTGGAATCCAGCATGGCCCAGATTGCAGGGCAGACCTATATGATAGAAGCCATGCGCTTGCTTGCGTTAACGGCACTTGATCAAGACATACATCCAGCGATTGTGACGGCGATGTCTAAATATCAGATTACCGAAATGTCACGGGTCGCGGTGAATAAAGCCATGGATGTGCATGGTGGGCGTGGCATTATGTTAGGTCCCCATAATTATCTGGGTTATTGTTATGGATCGGTGCCCATTAGTATTACGGTAGAAGGTGCCAATATTCTTACACGTAATCTGATGATTTTTGGTCAAGGTGCCATTCGCTGTCATCCTTATATACAGCAGAGTATCGAGGCTATTAACCATGTGGATCCGACCGTGGGTCTGTTGCAGTTCGAGGGTGTTTTCTTAAAACATTTCCGTTATAGCTTATCGAATATGGCGAGAAACATCGTACATGCTTTTAGTGCAGGATGGTTTTGTTCCACGCCTAGTATCTTATCCAAAAAGTTTTTCCGAGTGCGCATGAAGGGCGTCGATTCCAGGGATGGGCAATCAATGAATACAGGGATGGATGTCGCTGAGTGCCATTCGGAAAAACCGGATTATTATAGACAGCTTGATCGTATGAGTATAGCCTTAGCCTGGGTTGCAGATTTTTCTTTGGCTTTACTGGGCGGGCGCTTAAAGCGTTTGGAAAAGTTATCAGCACGTTTGGGTGATGTTTTAAGCTACTTATACATAGGGTGTGCCTTGCTAAAGTATTCGCACGATAGAGGTGATCATCCAGAAGCACGTGCTCACCTGGACTGGTGTATGCAGCTTTGTCTTTATCGGATCCAGTCTGCTTTTTTAGGGCTTTTTGATAATTTTCCAATACCAGGCATCGGTGGCTTCTTGAAGGCTTTGGTATTTCCCTATGGTCGGCCTTATGCCTATCCTCTTGATCAGTTAGAGCATCCTCTGGTCGTAGCCATGATGACGCCTTCCGCATTTCGTGCGCACTGGATGGAACATTATTTTTTAGGTGATCCCCAGAAAAATCCCAAAGCACAGCTAGAAGAAACCCTTCAGCAAATGATCAGGGTCGAGCCTTTGTTACTCACGCTCGATAAAGCTGTAAAGGCCGATAAAATAACAAAAAAGACAACGATGGCAGAGCGCGTAGCCGCTGCATTGGCGCAAAAAATAATCGATCAAGCAGAAGCAACTTTATTATTAAGTTTCGAACAACAACGATTAGAAGCTATTCGAGTGGATGCTTTTGACCCGGCAATCTTTGATAGGAAATACCATGACTAAAAATGAATCAGCTGTTTATATTGTGGATGGATCGCGTACACCCTTTCTAAAAATGGGTGCAAGTCCTGGCGCTTGGTCTGCCGCCGATCTTGCGGTTGCGGCGGCACAACCTTTAATTTTAAGAAATAGGCTATCGCCCGAGGCGATTGAAGAAGTGATTGCAGGGTGTGTGATGCCCGCACCTAATGAGGCCAATATTGCACGTATTATTGCGCTGCGATTGGGGTGTGGACCACATGTACCAGCATGGACGGTGCAGAGAAATTGTGCCTCTGCTTTGCAAGCCTTAGATGCGGCTTACAATAGTATTGTACGAGGGTCCTATCATTTAGTTTTAGCAGGGGGGACCGAATGCATGAGCCGTGCACCCTTGTTGTACCCCAGAGCCTTTGCAGAATGGTTGGGTGCATGGCGTACCCAAAAGACGATCAGAGGCCGTCTGAATGTTTTGAGCCATTTTAGACCTTCTTGCTTAGTCCCCATTTTTTCCCTTTTACAGGGGCTGCAGGATCCCGTTGTGAATCTTTCGATGGGACAAACGGCAGAGAATCTAGCCTATCAGTTCGATATTGCACGCGCGGCGATGGATCAGTATGCCGTGCAGAGCCATCAACGGGTCATGAAGGCTAGGCAATCAGGCTATTTTGAAGAAATAACGCCTTTGTTTGATAGTAGCGGTGGTTTCGTCGCTCAGGATCAGGGTGTACGTGAAGATAGTCGTGTGGAAAAACTAGCAACGCTAAGGCCTGTGTTTGATAAGCCTTTCGGTGCGGTAACAGCGGGCAATAGTTCACAAATCAGTGATGGCGCTGCCTTTTTATTGTTGGCGAGTGTACAAGCTGTGAAGCGCTATCAATTACCCGTCATGGGTAAGATTATCGATACGGCATGGGCGGCCTTAGATCCGGCAGTGATGGGCTTGGGTCCTGTGTTTGCGATCCAAGACTTATTGTCCCGTCAGAATCTTCAGATCAAAGATATCGATTATTGGGAAATCAATGAGGCCTTTGCGGCGCAAGTGTTGGCTTGTGTGAAAAAACTTTCTTCTAATGATCCTTTGGGGGAGCAAGCTTTTATGAAGCGTCTTAATGTGGATGGGGGTGCTATCGCCTTAGGGCATCCTGTGGGGGCGAGTGGAGCGCGCTTAGTCTTACATCTATTACAGATCTTAAAAAGACATAAGGTGCAGCGAGGCATTGCCAGCCTTTGTATTGGGGGTGGGCAAGGTGGGGCCATGCTCATAGAAAATGTATCGGAGGTTTGAACCATGGATCAAAAAGTGTATCAACATTGGACTTACACCTTAGATGAATCCACCATTCTATGGTTAGTGCTCGATCGAAAAAACGCCCGTGCGAATACCTTGAATGCCGAAGTACTACAAGAATTATCAGATTTTCTCAATACGCTGATGGGCCCACAAAAGCCACGAGGGCTTGTGATTCAATCGGGAAAGCAAAATGGATTTATTGCAGGGGCTGATATTGATCAATTTAAAGATCTGAAGACGATGACTGATGCATCACAGCTTATCTTTGATGCCCAAGCTATCTTGGCGCAGTTAGAAGCCCTGCCTTTTCCGAGCCTTGCTTTGATAGATGGATTCTGTTTAGGCGGAGGCTTAGAATTGGCGCTAGCCTGCACCTATCGTATTGCTGTGGAGGATCCCAAAACGATACTGGGTTTACCTGAAGTGCATTTGGGGATCCATCCGGGATGGGGGGGGACGGTACGTCTGCCACGATTGATAGGTCCGCTCAAAGCCTTGGATTTAATCTTAAGCGGTCGTACGATTGATGCAAAAACAGCCGCGCGGATGGGGGTTGTCGATCGTTGCGTGCCGAGGCGCCAAGCCAAAGCCGCCGTACTACATTTTATGCAGCAAGCGCCTAAAGCACGGTGTAGGACCCTTCTAGAAAGAGGGCTCGGCCATCCTTATCTCAGGCGATGGATCGGGCACATTTTAAAAAATCGTTTGGCCTCAAAGCTTCGTTTTGCCCATTACCCCGCGCCGTTTATAGCCCTGGCCCATTGGGTACAGTATTCAGTGGACGACCCACAAGCTTTTGTGGTGGAAGCTGAATCGGTCGCTCATCTGGTCATTAGTGATATGGCTAAAAATTTAGGACGCGTCTTCTATCTAAAAGAACGCTTAAAGCATTTTGGGAAAGGAGAGAATACTCAAGATGCTCATGTGCATGTCATGGGTGCGGGTGTTATGGGGGGTGATATTGCAGCCTGGTGTGCGCTCAAAGGTTTTAGGGTGACGCTTGAAGATCAACAACCCACCATGATTGCCAGCGCTTTAAGCCGTGCTTTGGGACTGTTTAAAAAACAGTTAAAAGAACCACACCGTGTGCAAGCGGCGATGGATCGCTTAATACCCGATCCCAAAGGCTATGGTGTGGCTGATGCCGATCTGATTATTGAAGCGATTGTTGAGAAAGTGGAGGCTAAGCGCGCACTCTTTGCACACCTGAGCACTAAAGCCAAACAGGATGCCGTATTGGCTTCCAATACTTCGACCATTCCCTTAGCTGCCTTAAGCGAGGATCCCGCACTCCAAAAACGTCTGATAGGCTTACACTTTTTTAATCCTGTGGCGAAGATGCCCTTAGTCGAAGTGATTGCCAGCGATCGAAGCGATCCAATGGTAGTTGAAAAAGGATTAGCCTTTGTGCGTGCCATCGATAAATTACCCTTGCCCGTCAAAAGTGCGCCTGGTTTTTTGGTGAACCGGATCCTGATGCCCTATTTATTAGAAGCCGTCTTATTGTTAGAGTCTGGGGTACCCATGGAGGCAGTGGATCAGGTCGCACTCGATTACGGTATGCCGATGGGGCCGATCGAACTGGCCGATACCGTGGGTATCGATGTTTGTCTTTATGCGGCACAAAGTTTGAAACAAGAGGCTATACCGGTCAAATTGCAGCAATTGCTGGCGGCAGGCCATTTAGGTAAGAAAACAGGACGTGGTTTTTATGTCTACAACAAAGGTAAGCCCCTGAAAAAGACCTTGGGGGTGTACAAAACGCCCGAAGATGTACGTGATCGTCTCATTTTATCTTTATTGAATCAATCGGTTGCTTGTTTGCGTGAACAAGTGGTGATGGATGCCGATCTACTGGATGCGGGGCTTATTTTTGGGGCAGGTTTTGCACCCTTTAGAGGGGGGGCGATGCACGCGATTGTAGAAGAAGGGCCCGCCTCGTTGGTGCAGCGGCTCAAGCTTTTAGGGCAGCGTTATGGAAAACGTTTTATACCTGATTCGGGGTGGGAAACTTTATTTTAATTTTTTCCCCAGTAAGCACTTTGCTTGCTTTATACCCATTCCACTTCAAGAGGTGAAGTCTGCAACGGGTGGTACTGAAGGCGGGGTCCCCGATCGCGCGCCGCATAGCGAGCACGAACGGGGTGCCGCAAGTGACAGGACCCGTTCATTCGCATTTCCAAGTGTAATGGGTATATAAGTAATCTTTGTACCTAATTACCCTTGTCACTTTCATATAAATTGGTATTCAACTGACGTGCAATTAGGTATACTGCCTGCGTGAGGACGGGTGATTATGAACAGGGTGCTTACCTTGGGTCGTAGTTGAATAGGGTGTTCCCTTAATTATTATTGATGGATTTAAACGCTATGCCACGGAAAACTGATAAACGTGTTCGTTTAATTGAAGCTGCAAAGGTCTTGATTCACCAGAAAGGGTTTAATCAAACCACGCTTGCAGATATTGCGCAGGAAGCGGATGTTCCCCTCGGGAATGTGTATTATTATTTTAAAACCAAGGAAGCCATTGGCGAAGCCGTTGTTGAAAAACGTGCGGCGGAGTATGCAGACTTCTTTAAGAAGCTGAGTGACAATGCAGATCCCAAGGCACGCTTACTGGCTTTGTTGGCCTTCAATACCGAAGAGCTCGATTTAGTCGCACGCTATGGTTGCCCAGTGGGTAGCTTGTGTCAAGAATTGGGCAAGCAGGGTGGTGCTTTAGCTGACCAAGTCGCTAAATTGTTGCATGATCAGCTTAATTGGTCCGAGGCACAGTTTCGTGCCATGGGCTTGAGTGATCAGGCTTCCGATTTAGCCTTAAGTTTTGTGTCGGGTATTCAGGGTATTTACTTGTTAACCCACACCTTCAAAGATCCAAAGCTTGCTTTACGACAGGCTAAGATTTTGCAAACATGGCTAGAAAAATTAGGTTCTGGTTCACGCACGGGTGTGAGCGCGGCCGTTGCTACGGGCCTTGTCTAAGGTCGAATCCAAGATCCAAGTGTTTTAGCTGTTGCTTAAAGGGGCAGCTAAAGCGCTTGTTTCGGTATTGATGTCTTTTGTGAGTTTGAAAGAAAGTGCTAGAAAGCAATCCTATACCTATCATTAAAGACTTGACCCAGAGGGTGAACACACTCTGGAGGTGTCTTTGACTTCGATGAAAAGACCGAACGTCTCGCAGAAGTACAGGGCTTATTACAAGATCCAAAGATCTGGGATAATCCAGAGCGCGCACAAGCCTTAGGTAAAGAAAGCGCCGATCTAGAAAAAATAGTGGGCAGTCTTCGCAAACTTGAAAATAATCTGGCCGATTTCGAAGAACTTTGGGCATTAGCACTGGCAGAAGACGATCAAACCGTTTTAGAAAGTCTTAGCCAAGAGATACCGCAGTATACCCAAGCCGTCGAAGCACTCGAATTTCAGCGCATGTTTCATCACCCGATGGATCCTAACAACGCCTTTATGGATATTCAGGCGGGATCAGGGGGTACCGAAGCACAAGATTGGGCTCAAATGCTGCTAAGAATGTATTTGCGTTGGGGTGAACGCCGTGGTTTTATAGTTACTGTTTTAGAAATGTCTGATGGGGATGTTGCGGGGATTAAGAGCGCAGCTTTACAGTTTGAGGGACCCTATGCTTATGGTTGGTTAAGAACCGAAACCGGTGTTCATCGATTGGTGCGTAAATCCCCTTTCGATTCCGGTAATCGAAGGCATACCTCTTTTGCCTCGGTCTTTGTTTCTCCAGAAATTGATGAAACGATTGTTGTCGATATCAATCCTGCCGATCTGCGTGTTGATACGTATCGCGCCAGTGGTGCTGGGGGACAACACGTCAATCGTACCGATTCTGCCATTCGTATTACCCATGTGCCCACCAATATTGTTGTACAATGTCAAAGCGATCGGTCTCAGCATAAGAATCGCGCGAATGCCATGAAACAATTAAGAGCCAAATTATATGAACATCAGCGTTTAGAACGTTTGGCAACACAACAGATTTTGGAGAGCAATAAGGCGGATATTGGCTGGGGATCGCAGATCCGTTCTTATGTATTAGATCAATCCAGAATCAAAGATTTACGAACTGGTCTTGAAACAACCGACACCGTGGCTGTCTTGAATGGCGATTTGGATCGTTTTATAGCAGCGAGTTTAAAAGAGGGGATATAAGCATGACGATTCAAGCCGATCCAAGTGATAACGAACAAATAGAAGGCCGCAAGCTAAAATTAGCTGCCTTAAGAGCGCAGGGCAATCCTTTTCCGAACGATTTTCGTCGCAGCCATTTAGCAGAGCCTTTGCAATCTGCCTATGGTGATCAATCCGATGAGGCAATCACTCAGCAAGTCATCAAAGTTTCAGTGGCAGGCCGCATGATGACCCGTCGTTTAATGGGTAAGGCATCTTTTATACATCTACAGGATGGCAGTGGTCGGATCCAGATTTATGTGCGCGGTGATGGCTTACCTGAAGGTCAATACGAAGCTTTTCAAAACTGGGATTTGGGCGATATTGTGGGTGTGATCGGTGTTTTATTTAAAACACGCACCGGCGAGCTATCCATTAAAGCCTCTCATCTGCGGTTATTAACCAAGGCTTTGAGACCCTTACCCGATAAATGGCATGGCTTAAGCGATCAGGAAATACGCTATCGACAACGTTATTTAGATTTAATTGTCAATGAAAAAAGTCGTGAAACCTTTAAGATCCGTGCCGCTGTGATCGAGCAAATACGCCATTTTTTAATCAAAAGAGATTTTTTAGAGGTGGAAACCTCCATGATGCACCCCATTCCGGGGGGGGCGATTGCCAAGCCCTTTGTGACCCATCACAACGCCTTAAATATGGAACTCTATTTGCGTGTTTCGCCTGAATTGTATTTAAAACGATTGGTAGTGGGTGGTTTTGAAAAAGTTTTTGAAATAAACCGTAATTTTAGAAATGAAGGTTTATCTACCCGACATAATCCAGAATTTACCATGTTGGAATTTTATCAGGCTTATGCCGACTATCATGATTTAATGGACATGAGCGAAGTTTTGTTTAGAGAAGTGGTGCAGGGTGTGTGCGGTTCACTGATTATCAACTACCAGGGATTAAGCTTAGATTTTGCCAAACCTTTTGAACGTCTCACGATTAAAGAAGCCCTTTTAAAATATGTACCGGGCTTAAGCCAATCAGCCGTCGATGCCATGCCAGGCCTTAAGCAATTTTCCCTTTTTGAAGAACAAGTAGAATCCCAATTACAACAACCGACCTTTATTATTGAACATCCGATTGAAGTTTCACCCTTAGCGCGTGCGAATGAGAAAAATCCGCAGGTTGCTGATCGCGCAGAGTTTTATATTGCAGGCCGAGAAATTGCGAACTTATTCTCAGAGCTAAATGATCCCGAAGATCAAGCCGATCGCTTTCAAGCACAAGTGCGTGCCAAAGAGTCTGGGGACGAAGAAGCCATGTATTTTGACGCCGATTATATTGTGGCCTTAGAACATGGGTTACCCCCTACTGCAGGCCAAGGGATTGGCATTGATCGCTTGGTGATGTTATTAAGCGATAGTCCTTCAATTCGAGATGTATTGCTCTTTCCACAGATGCGACCGGAACAACCCTCACCCCCCGTTCAGGAGCGGGGCGTTCCCCTACTCCGGCCCTCACCCCCGACCGCTAAAGCGGTCGACCCCTTGTATCTTGAAGTTGACCACTTAAAGTGGTTCACTTAAGGGCACTTGAGTGAGGGAACAAGGAAGCCGATGCACCCCTGAGGACTGAGATCCT
>JAGOUJ010000018.1 GCA_018061325.1 Gammaproteobacteria bacterium | reverse complement strand
CAGAAAAATAGTCTAAAAATGCACAAGTGATTGATGCGTCCATGACAAATGCTCCCTCTGTTAGACAAAGACAGCATCATAACCGTTTTTTAGTTTAGTCGCTTATTTATAGTGAGGTAGCCCTGGGGTGAATGGGCGTTAGTCTCTACAATTTACGAAAAGCCAAGCACCCCTGCTGATACCTATGTAAGGGTGTCGCGAAAGTCGTTGTCTGCCCCTGGCTATTAACGACGATGACTTTCTCTTCTTGCCGTTCTGGATCCCAAGCAAGTTGCGCACCCAATATAGCCCCCAGTCCCTCGTTGGAAAAAACTGTTTTCCAAGCGTGGGATTCAAGTCTTTGTGTAGGGACATCCCACACAAGCGGGTGTTGTGCCATGCTGTCTGGCAGCAATATCACACGACCCGCACGTACCCAAACATTCCTAAAAACGCCTTCTACCACGCACTGTGCTTCTGGGATAGCGACAGGCATTTTTGCAGGATCCGCTTGCAAAACGACCACGCGCCATAAACCCTGTGTGCCTGCTCTATGGCCTAGGAAATACAGTTCTAGGCCCCTACGATCCCCATGCGGCAATACGATAATTTTCGAATGAATGGCAAAACGTAGGATCCTCTGGATCTCCCCGTGCTCTGAAAGACCCAAAGGTAATAGCCATAGACCCTCTGCATTGGCTATATAAAGGGCATCACAGACGCCACGCCCACCTTGATCGACAGGCGTCAAGCTCAATACGGCCCCACCTGGCACAATAACGCTTGAAACACGCTGCGTCTGCAAATCTAAAAAGCGTAAAATGCCCGAAGCATCCTCGTATACACTGAATACTCTATTCCAAGAACCCCCTGTACGCTTAATAACGATAGGCTTGAGCGCAGAACCTGTGGCGTATTCGATCTCGCTCGGTGCTACAGCGCGAACGGCTACAAAACTTTGAAAAGGCGCTGCCTCTACGCCTATAAGCCACCGTCCTTGATCACAGCCAAAGGCCAGATGATCGGGCACAAAAATCGCTGCCTTATCAATAAAGTGTTCAGGATTTTTAAGAACCCTGCCTTCCGCTTCTAGTAAGCGGTTTTCTGCCATCAAAAGATCCTGGGCTTGTTGTTTTAAACAACCCAGCATTTTCACTAAAATAATCTGTTGATCAAGAAAATGAATGGACCCGAGGCTACTCAGGCTTATCACTATCAAAATCACGATAAGCACGAGGCCCGTTTCGGATCGCAAAATCATATCTCCATGATGGATACTGATGAAAATCGATATGCAAACGCACACCGCTTACCCAAGGCCAATCCTTTTCCAACAGCTGATCAGCCGCGGCAAAACGCAACCCTTTGGCGGGTTCTAAAACAGCGTATTCCAGCTTCATCCCTACAATGCCTTCTGTGATTTCTTCGACTTCATGACACTGATCATCACGATAAAGAGAAAAGGTATTGTGATCTTTGCTGGACCGTGAGGGTAGACCCAAGTAATAAGCCACTGTTTGAAGTTCTACCACTTCAGCACCCTTAGGATAGGCTTTACTTAAAAAAGAACTCCGGTTGGTGTAAGGCGTTTGTGCGTGAAACAGGATGCGTCCCTGCACAGCACTGGCGATAAAAAAATCACTGGCTAAGCCATCGGAAACTAAGACTACCGATCCCGCACGCAATGTTGTTTGATCTTCAAGCTTCATCACCCCTGAAGGCCCATCCATAACCTGGGATAGCCGTTGTATGGCTTTGGGAATGTTATAAATAATTATTATCGGCGAATGCGCTTTTAACCGTGCCATTGCGCCTGCACCCAGCGACACGCCACAGCGTTCGATGGACGCACACCCAAAAACCGCGCGATCCTGACGCAACCAAGCATGTCTTAAGGGATCCAATTGCCTATAAATAGGACAAGAGGGATCACGCGTTCTAGGACCCAGATAGCCGCTCAGACGTAAATCGTTGCCTAAAAATTGTACGATCTCCCTGGTTTTCTCGGCTATTGCAAGGTGTGGTGAAAACCGCAGCATTGTTTTACCTAAACGTTGATAATCATCCAATACAATGAATACCAGCAGCAATCCTAAACTCATCCCTATACAAAGACTTAGGAAGCTGCTGCCTCTACAAAGACTTGCAGGGTGAGGCTGTCTGACAAAATGCTGCTTTGCACTTGAATCGTGTAAACCCATCTATTTTCAACCTTCGAACATTGCACCTTTAAATCACTCTGCGGATCAACCAATTTTAAGCGTTGACGCCAATAAGCTAATGTTTCTGCAGCTTCAGATGGATCTGTTAAAAAACGAAAAGCCTCGCAGATATTCCACGCTAAAGTCGTTATCGACTGTTCCACCGCAAGCCTGCGAAAATAATAACAACTATCGAGCAACACCTTATTAAGCGCTGCCGTGCTAATTGATACGCATAGCAGCGCTATCAACACTTCTATGAGCGAAAAAGCGGATTGTCGTACCATGCTGCACAGTATGCAGATCCCCTGTACTGAAAGGCTATCCGCTATTTATCGGAGATTTGACAGTGCTTGTGATAAACCGCTATATTTGCCCAACGATGCACACCGAAAAAGAAAAAACGATTACTTTTCAACTCAAAGGGGGCTTGTACCCTTTGACAGCCCTACAGCTATTGCATAACAAGCTGGATAGCTTTGAAGAACAACTGATTACAAAAATAAGACAGGCACCTAAGTTTTTTTATCATGCGCCCGTTGTGCTGGACCTACAGATGCTAGCCCCCCTGGAAAGCGACTTTGACTTTGATCAACTGCTACGAATCCTACAAAAAAACCATCTCATTCCTGTCGGTATCAAAGGAGGCTCTCAGGCACAACAAGCGGCTGCAGGATTGGCTGGCTTAGCGATTTTGCAAGATTCTACGCAAAAAACCGTGGAACAAAAACCACCCTTCGATTCAAACACAAAACCCGTTTCTAACATCTCCCTCAAAAAAAATGAGCCCCTGGACAGTCATACTTCGGGTAATACGACGCACAGCCGTGTCATCCATGAGCCGGTACGCTCCGGTCAGCAGATCTACATACGGGGTGGGGATTTAATTGTGCTGGCAGCCGTCAGTCATGGTGCAGAGTTATTAGCAGACGGGAATATCCACGTGTATGGTCCCTTAAGGGGTCGGGCTTTAGCCGGTGTTAGCGGCGACACCACTGCCCATATTTTCTGCCAAAGTCTGGAAGCGGAATTAGTCTCTATTGCGGGTCAATATAAAATTAGCGAAGATATTGCGCAAACAGCCTGGCGTTTGCCGGTCGACATCTCTTTGGTATCAGGACACTTGCAGATCAGAGCCCTTTAGATTACCCTCATTTTATTTTGGAAGGATTATATGCCTGTTTCAAGCTCAAAAGTGATTGTAGTAACTTCTGGCAAAGGTGGCGTTGGTAAAACAACCACCAGCGCAGCCATTAGTGCCGAGCTGGCAAACCGTGGCCATAAGACCGTCGTTGTCGATTTCGATATTGGGCTTCGCAACTTAGACTTAATTATGGGTTGTGAACGACGCGTCATTTTTGACTTTGTCAATGTTATCCAAGGCGATGCGAACCTTAATCAAGCCCTCATCAAGGATAAACGCTGCGAGCGTCTGTTTATTCTACCCGCCTCTCAAACCCGGGATAAAGATTCCTTAACCCAAGAAGGCGTAGAAAAAGTACTCAACGATTTACGTAAAGACTTCGACTTTATTATTTGTGATTCCCCTGCAGGCATCGAACGCGGTGCTTTGTTGGCACTGTATTTTGCGGATGAAGCGATTGTTGTCACGAACCCAGAAGTTTCTTCGGTACGCGATTCCGATCGTATTGTGGGTGTTTTAAATAGTCGTACCCTTCACGCCGAACAAAATGGCAGCATTAAAAAACATTTGCTGCTCACACGTTATTCACCCGCCCGTGTGCAACGCGGAGAAATGCTGAGTGTGCAAGATGTTCAGGATATCCTGGCCTTGCCTTTGCTGGGTATTATTCCAGAATCGCCTGCCGTGTTAAACGCCTCTAATCAGGGTATTCCTATTACACTGGGTGTAGAGAACGATGCCAAACGCGCTTACCAAGATGCTGTCGCTTATTTGTTAGGTGAAGCACCAGCACCCCGAAAAAGTAATTGGAAATCAAAAATCATGAATGGATTGCGGCTATTAAGGAGCCCCGTATGAGTATTTTAGCAAGGTTCTTTGGCTTTGGAAGGCAACCTCAATCGGCCAGTGTTGCGCGAGACAGACTGCAAATTGTACTGTCACACCAACGTAACGAAGCGGGCGATACCGATTTCTTACCCAAGTTACGTAATGAGCTTCTTGAAGTACTTGCAAAGTATGTGAATGTCGATAAAGAGCAAATCAATGTACAGTTGCAGCGCACTGAAAATCGTTCCGTGCTCGAACTCAATATCACCCTACCCGGTCAATAACAACGCTTGTCATTCCTTTGATCGTGGAAATCTCATTCAAGAAAAATCCACTGCCTAAAAAAGCATCAATCCTAAAAATGTTTTAAGAATCAATGGGGTGATTGCTTTTCCACCAGCTTATCCACAAGTCTATGCAGGGCTTTAGTGTATAACTACAACGGGCCAGTCCTCATCAGAAAGTTTTTCCGAGTGTGCACGAGGGGCGTCGAATACAGAGACTAGCGTCGTGCACGAAAAAAAGCCTGTAATAATCCCTTTGATTCCTCTGCCAGTACGCCGCCTGCAGAATCGATGTAATGATTATCCCCTGTCTTAGGATCGAAGGCTCCAAACACCAGACGTTTGACACGTGCATGAACCAGTGCCCCCATGCACATCGGACAGGGCTCTAAGCTCACATAGAGGGTACTCTCGGGTAAACGATAATTTCGTTGATCCTGTGCGCCTGCTCTTAAGGCCATGATTTCCGCATGCGCCGTTGGATCGCAAAGGCCTATGGGTTGATTCCAGCCCTCACCGATTTTTTGCCCCTCGCATACCAATACAGCACCCACAGGCACCTCACCTTCCATAGCTGCCCGCTCGGCAAGCTTAAGAGCTTCTCTCATCCAATAATGATCGGTTGGGTCTAGTACAGGCATTATGTTATCCTTGGACTACTTTTAGGGTTGATTAGGCATGGTCCTTGGCATGGCATCTGACATTATTCTTAGCGTTTCTGAACTAAACCAAGCAGCACAACGATTACTGGAAGACACCTTTTCCACAATATGGGTTCAAGGTGAGATTTCCAACCTGGTCAGACCTACCTCCGGCCATTTTTACTTCTCACTCAAAGATCAAAAAGCACAGGTACGCTGTGTGTTTTTTAGACAAAGAAGCTTAGCGCTATCTTTTACTTTACACAATGGGCTGTTGGTCAAGATCCGGGCCAAGGCTAGTCTCTATCCCGATCGGGGGGATTTTCAATTAATCACCGAACAAATAGAAATGGCCGGCGATGGCCTTTTAAAACAGGCCTATGACGCACTGGTACAAAAACTCAGCAAAGAAGGCCTTTTTGAAGAACAATACAAAAAACCCCTACCCTTTCTACCCACCCATATCGGCATTATCAGCTCCAGTACAGGGGCTGCACTCCACGATATTTTGAGTGTGCTTAAACGACGATTCCCCAGTATCCCCTTAACGCTTTATCCTACCAAAGTACAGGGATCGGAGGCTGCTTCAGAAATTGTACGTGCGCTTGTCTGTGCCAATACCCAAGGTATAGTCGATCTACTCATACTGGCACGTGGGGGCGGCAGTCTTGAAGATCTATGGCCTTTTAATGAAGAGATTGTGGCACGTGCCATTTTTGCAAGTAAGATCCCTATTATTACAGGCGTAGGACATGAAATTGATTTCACCATTGCCGATCTGGTAGCCGATCGCCGTGCCCCTACGCCCTCTGCGGCAGCAGAAATCGCAACCCCTGAACGCTCACGCCTACAACAAATGATCAGTACCCTACAAAGCAGACTGCTCCAGCAAATCAATGCTTTTCTAAACTACCGATCGCAAAAAATCGATTGGCTCTCGAAAAGTATGAGACATCCTGCACAGCAGATCCAAGATCAAATGAACCGCTTACAGCGTTTAGAGGCTCAACTGCAAAGTTCGATCCAAGCACTACTGAAACGTAAACAAACAGAGGTTACGCACAGCTTCCGTGCTCTAGAAGGCGTGAGCCCTCTTGCAACGCTTAACCGAGGCTATGCCATTGTCTTTGATCAGGCCAGTGGGCACATCCTCACTTCGGTTGAAGCCCTTCACACACCTGAACAGCGCTTGAATATTCGTCTCAAAGATGGAACCTTAGGCCAGGCAGTGGATGGTTGGAGCAAAGAATAATACTGATCACCCTAGATTTAGATTCCCACTTTTGCGTGAATGACGATAGAAATAAGATCGGTGATAGTACAAAAAAAAACGGAGAATGCTTGAACAGATTCATTCAACAGGGCCGGCACTGAGACCGGCCCCTACGTTGATTTTGACTAGTAGAAACGCACCTGACAACGTAGACCGATAATATCGAGCTTACTTTTAGGCGCATTGTTTGCAGGCCGTATATTAGCACGTACATAGTTGGTCGATAATCGGACTTGTGAATTCAAGTACCAATTAAGACCTAGGGTTCCATTATGCTCAGACCCACCATTCACATCTTTGTCGTTAAGATTAATGTAATCATAACGCGCAGCAACTTCGATGGCACCATAGGGACCGGTCGCTTTAACAGAACCAAAGTTTCCATTACGTACATCGTATGCATGAGATTCACCCGTGAGCATATAACGTGTCTGTAGATTCCAACCATGGAAACCTAAGGAACCAAGGAAGGGCGTTGTTGAACCCGATATAGGCGAACGATGCACAAAAGCATGCGTGTATTCTGTTTCAAACATAAAGGGACCATACTGTCTGGCCATTTCTATGTTAAACAAACGTAGGTTGTTGGCAGCAATAGCTGCATTGCCATTACCGAGGGTTGTATTGATTAAGCTTGTAGAGCCTTTCACATTTCTGGCTCTAGCGCTTGGTGCTGCCTGAAAAGCCACGCCAGCACTTGGGGCGGCGGCTGTAACACCCGTTTGTATTTCATGATAGGCGCCAGACATTCCAAAATGCCATACATCACCTTCTTCATGAACAGGTGCAAAGGTCGCTCTGGCCAATCCTAACCAACGATCGCGCTTACCGATAACGCCCGTTGTATCTGTCTGATCAGGTTGTGTAGCACTTAAGGTTAAGCCCCCATCTTTCCACCAGAAATCGGTCGACACGCCCAAGCCATCACCTGGATAAAAGGCGATATTCTGCAAGCTGCGCTCTAGGAAGGGATTCCAGCTGGTGCTATTAGAACCATCTAAACCAAAAAAGTTTCCGGAAAGTTTACCCACATAAATCTGGTTGTTCTCGACTAAACCAAAATAGGAAAGGTAGGCATTATCAATACCCACTGTACTTCCAGCAAAATCCAATCCCAAATTGTAGACCCAATTTTTTCCAACGCCGCCATCCATATAAAGCTGGGCCGCACGGATATTACCGCCACTGGGATAGTTGCTGCCTTTATCCTGCTTACTACCCATAAAAAGGGTTTCATCAAAACGCAGTGCACCGCTTAGTTTAAAAAAGTAATCGGCATCCTGAGGATGAATATAAGACAAACCCCCATTGGATTCTATTTTCCAATTGTCACATACCCAAGCACTACCAGCAGCCGAGCTAAGCAAGCCTTCTGCAGGCTGCGCTGCATTCACGGGATGTTTTTTCTTCGCATAGAGAATCTGATCGGCGAAGGCAACATCAGCCCCTGCAATAGCACTGGCTAAGGCTACAACGACGCTAACCTTTGCTGTAACACCCTTGAAACTAAAACTGTTTTTTATACCCTTCATCTAAGCTTGTCTCCTAAATGTCTAACACGGTTGTACTGCAGGCGCAGTGCTAAAAATCGGACAGTAACACACTTAAGCGTGACACACTACTTAATTTAGCACGTTCAGTTTGCATCATCGCAAAAATTTAAACTTTGTCAAGCGAGTACCTCGTCAAATTAAGTTTTTTCGAATGGCACGCGGGGGCATAGATCCCTGTATTCGACGATTTACCGCCCCTGGAATCGACACCCCTCGCCCATTATTCGGAAAAAGTTGTCCGAGCGATTGCACCACAATTAAGAAGCTAAGATAAATTGCTAAGGCCTTGTCCGGCGCTCATCCCCGCGTAGGCCGGATGTCGCAGACGGGATGTCGTTGCTCAAATTTTTGTGACCCTTGCTTTTGAATGGCGGGTAGTTGGTGTTTTGTGTGATTGAGAGCTTGCTGAACCTGATGTTTAAACGCTACAGAAGCCTCTGGGTTTAAGATAACTTGCATTTTTTCATTTAACACCAAGTACCATCGGCCCCAATTATCGCGCTTTAAAGCGCTTAAGACTTCATCAATATAGGCGCTGAGCCCACTATTGGTTTTATCAAAAGCCATTTCATCGGAAGCTCTTTGTACAATAAATGATAATTTTTGGTAATCCTCCCAAGCATCCGGCTTTGAACGGAGCCTCTCAAATTGCGAAGGGTTTTTAAAGAGTGTCGCATATGATTTTATATTTTTACTAAAAAACAATTTGGTTTGGAAATCCATAACATAATAAGGTATTTTTTGTTTTTTACAGCTTTTCAATATAGATAATGTATGATCGGCAATTTCCACAGCACCCGTATCACTTTTTGATTGCATATGCGATTTGCGACCATATTGATATCTAAAATATTGTATGTCTTGATGAAAAAAAGACACATGATACATGATACAAATACCGCGCACATCTAACAAATGACGCGCAATGTCATTGAGAATCCTGTCTGTTTTTTCTACTGCAGTACCGTGCTTATCTGATTCGGCATGGTAAATACCATGTGAAAGGTTAACAACTTGAAATGTGTTTGGTTTAATCGTTTCTCCCTGTTGAGCCAGCAAATCGTTTAAGTGCCCCCTAAAAGCATCGCCTCTTTTAACAGAAAAATTGACAAGTGGAATTTCTTGAGATTTTTTTGCAGCCGATAGATTCTTATAAGCCTGTCCTCGGTGAAAAGCAGTCCCTGCATAGGTTTTATTGTAATCGGTCGCTCTAATATCAAAACCGGGTGTGAAGGGGATGTTTTTTAAATACTTAATAATGGTATCTGCTGGGCCGGAGGCGATGTCCGCAATTTTAATGGGGTTTTTTCCCACAAAAACAATACCCTGATTTTGTAAATTTTGACAAAAGACTTGGTTTAGTTGAGCCGTGATTTCTTTTTCATCTGTCCATTTTTTAAAACTTGGATAGGTGTCATTATAAATATATTGGTCGATTACGATGGGTTTTAGTAACTTCTGGTCTGCGCTTTGCTGATTATTCAGTGTGGCCTGCACATTAAAGCAGAGGAGACAGGCCACGATACAAAAGAACCGCTGTTTCATAACCATATGACCTCCTAAACTTCAATACCTATTGAACGATGTCTTAGACTTATTGTGTACCACAAAGACAGTGCAAACACTACCCACCTTTTTTTTACGTACAACGATCAAGGTCATATTCTTACAAGCGTCATTCCAGTTTTAAAAGTTCATAATATTTTTCGTAAATAGCCACAGCTTTATCGACATCTCTGAGTAAAAATCCCTTCTGCATCGTCTCTTGATCAGGGTATAAAATAGGATTCTGGCGTACATCATCAGGCATCAAGCTAAGTGCGCCTATATTAGGGCTTGAAAAACCGGTAAACAAACTAAGTTCCTTGGCTATGTCTGGACGACAAATAAAATTAATGAAGGTATGGGCATTCTCAACATGCTTAGCACCCCTTGGGATCGCAATCGTATCCAAGGAAATGATAAAACCTTCTCGGGGATAAATCCAAGATAAATGAGGATTTCCTAGATGAGCCCTATAGATATCACCACTCCACGCCATACCGACCGTCATATCCTCGTCTAAATAAATGGTTTGCTGCCCATCCGTATTAAACAGTTTCACATTCGCTAATAAACCTCTTAATTTTTGATAAGCCGCCTCAATCACTTCTGTCTTTTGTGTATTGACGGATTCCCCAAGCCTTAACAAGGCCATCGAAAAAATCTCGCGTGCATCATCCAATATAAACAGTTGATCCTTATAGGAAGCTTGCCATAAATCGGACCAAGACTTTATGGCGCCTGCTGCATGGTAACGCGTATTGAGTACAATACCGGTTGAATGCCATAGATAGGGTAAACTATATTGATTCTCAGGATCATGTTCTCCACCTAATAAAAGTGGATTTAAGTGCCGCTTATTGGGTATTTTCCGAAGATCAATAGCCTGAATTAAACCATGCGTCCGCATACGATTGATAGCATAACTAGAGGGCATAATGATATCATAAGGCGCCTCTGGATTACCCTCTAACTTTGCATAAAGCGATTCGTTATTCAAATAGGTTGAATGATTAATACGGATCCCCGTTTCACGTTCAAACTGTTGAATAATATGATCGGGGACGTATTCGGACCACACATAAATATTTAATATTTTTTCTTCCGTGGCTGCAATACAGGAAACTCCCATCAAACTAAACAAGCAGCATAGGATGCTTACCCCCACCCTAACCCTCCCCCGCATAGCGAAGGAGGGGATTTGAGTTTTGCATAATAGGCGCTTTATTGTCATGGTTTTGTTTTCCAGGTTAAGGCTTGATACATCCCGGTGATCAACAAAGTGAAAACAAATAACACACCATATAGAGCATTCACTTCTGGGCTCACCCCCAGACGAAGCATAGAAAATATTTTTAAGGGTAAAATATCAAATTCTGGACCGGTCACAAAAAAACTGATAATGACATCATCCATGGACAAGGTAAAACTTAAAAGCCACCCTGCCATAATGGCGGGCCACAATAAAGGAACGAGGATTTTTCTAAAAATAACACCATCGGTTGCCCCTAAATCTTTGGCGGCTTCAATAATGTTTTTGTCATAACCACTGAGGCGCGCATAAATAATCACAATCACAAAAGGCACACAAAAGGCAATATGTGCTAGTAATAAAGTCCAAAAACCTAAGGGGAACTTTAAGGCTGAAAAAAGAATAAGCAACGCGATACCGGTGACCAAATCGGGTGAAACAATTAAAATAAAAATAAGGGCATACAATAGACGCTTACCAAAAAATTGATACCGATATAAACAAACAGCCGATAGTGTACCCAGCGCCGTAGCACCCATAGCGGCTAACAATCCCACCCATAGCGAATTGAAAGCTACCACGTGTAAGTTTGTATTATTCAATAAGTTTTTATACCATTGTGTGGTAAAACCATGCCACAATAAGGAACGTGGAGAATCATTAAAAGAATAAGCGATTAAAACAATGATAGGGGCATATAAAAATAGATAGATGAGTAGTAGATAAAATCCATTAATGCGTTTCATGCGAAACATCCAGCTGTTTACCATAAAAGTGCCAATAGATAAATAAAGCCAGCCCCATGATAAAAATAAGCGCAATACTAATCGTTGATCCCATAGGCCAATCACGTGCCGTCAGAAATTGATTCTGAATGGCATTCCCCAATAAAAAGGTCTTGGCACCACCCAAAAGATCGGGAATATAAAATAATGTCATCGCCGGCAAGAGAACCAAAACACAACCTGCTAAAACGCCGGGTAATGTTAAGGGTAAAAGGATATAGAAAAAAACTCTATATTTATTGGCACCCAAATCGCGTGCAGCTTCCACCAAACGCCAGTCTAATTTTTCAATACTGGCATAGAGCGGTAATATCATCAGTGGTAACAAGGTATAAATAAGCCCAATCACTGTTGCCGTATTGGTATATAAAAGCTGTAAGGGCTTATCTATCAAACCCAAGGATAAAAGAAAGGTATTCAATAATCCATGCATCTTTAAAATCGTAACAATAGCATAGCTACGAATCAGCGAGCTCGTCCAAAAGGGTATCATGACCAATAAAACAAGCACACCCCTAAAACGATGTGACAAACGCGCTAGACAATAACTAAAAGGATAGGCTAATAGCAAACATCCAAAAGTACAGACCGCCGCCAAACTAAAGGAACGAAGAAAAATATACAAATACATGCTATCAAACAAACGTCCATAATTGCCCAACGTGAAACGCAAACGTACTAATTCTGTATCACCTTGCACTAAGACACTGGTGAGCAATAATAAAAAACTGGGAATTAATGCAAAAAGGGCTAACCAGATCCATGTAATGCTAATCGCAAAACGACTAAATATTTTATACTGGGTCATCAGATAAAATAACCTCCCAGCCTAAATGCCAGTAGATCCAGACGCGTTCTTGCGGTTGAAAATCAAGTTTTTCATCATCCTCATTAAAAAATTGTGTTGCAAGCACCTTGGTACCCGAGTCTAGTTTCAAAACCAAATCAACGGTTGAGCCTTTATAGATGACCTGTAAGACCGTCGCTGCATACATACGACTGGGGTCATCCACTTCGTTTAATCCCCAGACTTCTAAATCTTCAGGTCTTAATAGTGTATAGATAGACTGTGTTGCATCAAATTGCTTGGTGTTTTTCAAGGTAAATACCTTACCTTCAATTTCCACCTCTAACCATTCAGGCGAGGCCTGTAAAACCTTTGTATGGAAAATATTCACTTCACCCACAAATTGTGCCACATGTAAATTGCGAGGCTCTTCATAGACCTCACGGGGGGTGCCAATTTGCTCAATATGACCATGGTTCATCACAACCACGCGATCAGCTGTTGAGAGCGCTTCTTCCTGATCATGCGTCACCAAAATAAAGGTAATACCTAGTTGTGCTTGAAATTGTTTTAGCTCTAACTGCATCGCTTTACGTAAACGATAATCTAAGGAGCTTAAGGGCTCATCTAATAATAAAACCAAGGGTTGATTCACAACAGCACGCGCAATAGCAACTCTTTGTTGTTGTCCACCACTTAATTGATGGGGCTTACGATCACTATAATCATGCAGTTTCACCATACGCAGTGCTTCGCGTACACGGTGATCAATGACCGGTTTTGCAAGACGTTTACAACGCAATCCAAAAGCAACATTGTCATAAATGTTCATATGAGGAAACAGGGCATAACTCTGAAAGACAGTATTCACATGGCGTAAATGAGAGGGCCATCCACCAACATCTCGACCATTGATGAGAATATTGCCGCTGCTGGGTGCCTCGAATCCAGAAATCAGGCGTAATAGCGTTGTTTTCCCACAACCGGAGGGCCCAAGAATGGTTAGAAATTCACTATTTTTAACTTCTAATTGAATATCTTGTAAAACAGGGTGATCATGGTAATACTTAGAAACATTTCTAAGCTCAATAATATTCCCGCTCACTGAGACGCAGATCCGTCAAGCCATTGAATGGTAGACGATCCAACAACATGGCTCACAGTCGCCATATAGTCCATTTTTCCAGAAATATCCCTTAAGCTACGATTATACGCCTGCTGTGCAGAGGCCTCTAAGCCTGACCATTGACCGGGTAAAACCTTGTAAAGCACCAATAATCCATACGATCCATCATGGAATACAAATTTTCCTATCTTTAATTTTTCCCCTGGCTCTAAAGGCGATAACTGAAAACCTGCCGATAATATTTCGTTTTGTAGACCTTCCTGTCTGGCAACATTTTTTTTAGTATGCCACACCAAGCCCTGTTCTTTAGCAAGTACAGCGGGATTCTCCCCTCCCTGTACGCGTTTTACAAAACTATCTGAAAAAGCTTGTAAACGAGCCTGCATTTTCTCATTGAGCACTTCTTCACGAACCGTTTTCTGTGCTTCTGCTAAGGTCTGCTGATGTGCAGCATTATGTTGCTTCAGCCGCATGACCAGAATACTTTGGTCGGACAACAAAACAGGATGCATGCTAAAACCCTGTTTTATAAAGGCCTCAGAAAAAGCTACTTTCTGTACCATCGGATCAGCTATCACACCTTCACCACCACCTGCCATACTAAACAAAGCCGTCTGCTGTACAGGCAGCTCCAAGGCTGTGGCAATGGGTAATAGCGTTGAGGTGTCCTGCTGTTCCAAAGCCAGCTTCTGGAGTGTTTCCTTCGCTTTTTCAAACTGCGCTTGGGCTCGTTGAAAGCTTAACTGTTCTGTAATCGCGGGTGCTACAGCAGCCAAGGGTCGCACTTCTGAATGCTTATGAGCAACCACCTGGATAATATGATAACCAAAATCTGTACGGATGGCCTCGCTATAAGCCCCCGGTTTTAGATGAAAGGCTGCTGCTTCAAAAGAAGGCACCATCTGACCTCGGGTCATCCAGCCCAAATCACCACCCTTTTTGGCAGAGCCGTGATCGTCAGACCAACGCTTTGCCAACGCACTAAAATCGGCCCCGCCTTTAAGCTGCTTTAACAGTCCTTCCACACGGTCCACTGCTTCTTTTTCAACCTTTGGATCAGCCTGTCCAGCCGGTACACTGATTAATAGATGACGCGCATGTACACGCTCGGGTAGTGTGTAATCGGATTGATGTTCTTTGTAATAGTCTGATACTTCCTCAGCGGATAGTACTATCTTTTTGATAAACGGTTCCAAAGAAAGTCGCACATATTCAAGGCTCACGGCTTCAGGACTGATGAATTTTTGCTTATTTTTTTCGTAAAAATCAGCTATTTCTTGTTTGTTGATCGACGTTGTTTTACGATAGTGATGGGCAGGTAACTGGAGGTATCCCACATCACGTTTCTGCTCTACGAGTGCCACAATCCTTTGGAGCGCTTGGGGTGTAGAAAAACTCGACTGTACGATCCCCTGCTCAAACTGCCCTAGACAGGCATTTTCGGCCAATTCTTTTCTAAACAATGCATCGTTATAGGCCATTTGTGCTAAAACTTTTTGATAGTGATCTTTAGAAAATTCCCCGTCTACTTGAAAAGCAGGTATTTTTAAAAGCATCTCTACCACCTGCTCATCGCTTGTTTCAAAGCCTAAGGCATGCACCTCTGATAACAAAGCAGCACCTCGGATCAGCATATGAATAACTTGCTTTTTGAGGGCTTCTGCATCAACCGTATTGTTTTGTGCTGCGAAACGTTCATACACGGTATCTACCGTTTTGCGCATTATTTTCTGACCATTAACCTTCGCAACCACAGATTGCTCAGAAAATGAAAAATAATCATTAAGACCCAAAAAGACAAAAACAACGGCAATGAGTAAGACAATCGTCCAGGTAACTATTCCTTTGAGTTTATCGCCTAAAATTTGCAGCATAATATCTTTCCTTTTTCCCACATACCCCTAATAAGGGCCCCCATTTTAAACCGCTACACGGGAGGGAGTCCCAACTATCAGTTCGCAAGACGGTATCTTACCCTAAAAAAAGGGACTTGGCATTATGAGCCTGAACGCCAAAAATATTTAATTCCTTCGTAAATGATTCAAGGTATTTCTTCTTGTTATACCTTCAGCCAATAAAGCGATGGATAAAGTGTTTAGGCTCACCCCTTCTAATTTAGCTTTGGCATCCAGTTGAGCATGCAAACTTTTAGGAACGCGGATCCGCCATTGACCACTGTATTTATCCATTGAACCGGGTTCTGGAATAGGTTCACCATCTTCTTGGGCTGATCGGATCCAAGCTAATACAGCGTCTTCGCCTTCCTTTAAGGCTTCCTCTACGGTCTCCCCATCTGCCATACATCCAGGTAAATCCAAGTACTCTACTTGATAACCGCCACCCTCTTCTTTAGAAAGAGGTTTAATGGTTAAGGGGTATTTTACCTCAGTCATTTTTTTTCTCCTCTTTTTCTATTTTCTCTATGAGTTCCATTCTTTAGAGAGAAACTCGAAATATCATTGATTTTAAAGGATTTTTAGACGCTTTTGGATTTTTTCAGACAAGTGTGGATCATGTAATGGCGGAGCGGACGGGACTCGAACCCGCGACCCTCGGCGTGACAGGCCGATATTCTAACCAACTGAACTACCGCTCCAAAACTTTCACTTTTCATGGTGGGTGCTGAGGGGCTCGAACCCCCGACATTCGCCTTGTAAGGGCGACGCTCTACCAACTGAGCTAAGCACCCAATAGCTCACACACCCCTTTGGGTCTGTAAGATACGCTGTCACTCTTAAGCCTGCTGATTTATATCAACTTTGGCGTGTGGGGTCAACCTAATGTCTTGCGGGGACGCTCGGATCCTCAGAAGTGACGGGATTTTCTAGAAGCCCCAAAGAGTCTGAAACAAGGGGCCCCTTAAAGAGCTCTACAGAACGCACTAAAGCTAACTCAAAGACTTCATCGATATAACGTACAGGATGTATTTCCATGCCCTCATAGACACTCTCTGGGATTTCTGACAATTCAGGTTTATTTTGATCCGGGATAATGACATGTCGTATGCCAGCGCGTCTTGCGGCTAATAGTTTCTCTTTCAAACCACCAATCGGCAACACCTGTCCCCTTAAGGTGATCTCCCCGGTCATGGCCACATCTTTTCGCACCGCAATACCTGTTAAAATAGAAACCAGGGCTGTACACATTCCAATGCCTGCACTAGGACCATCCTTTGGCGTGGCACCTTCAGGTACATGAATGTGTATGTCGTGTTTCTCGTAGAAATCATCCGCAATCCCTAAGAGCACACTACGTGCCCGAAGTACAGTGATAGCAGCTTGAATCGATTCCTGCATCACTTCACCCAATTTACCTGTACTGGTTATTTGGCCCTTGCCTGGTACGACCATAACTTCAATGGTGAGTATTTCCCCACCCACTTCAGTCCATGCCAAGCCTGTCACTTGACCGATTTGATCGACTTCTTCAACCTGCCCAAAGCGATAACGTCTTACACCTAAATAAGTCTCTACCTGATCAGGCCCAAGCACCAAACGTTTAGATTTTTTCCCTTTGGCCAATAGTAAAGACTTAACCACCTTGCGACAAATGGTTGAAAACTCTCGTTCTAAACCCCGAACGCCCGATTCGCGTGTGTAATAACGAATGATCTCTAAAACAGCTTCCGGCGTGATAGATAATTCTTTATCCTGCATGCCATTTTCTAACATTTTCGCGGGTATTAAATAAGACTGTGCAATATGCATTTTTTCATCTTCGGTATAACCCGATAAACGAATCACTTCCAAACGATCGAGTAAAGGCAAGGGAATATTCAAAGAATTGGCTGTTGCAACAAACATCACATCAGACAAATCGTAATCCACTTCCAAATAGTGATCATTAAAAGCATGATTCTGTGCTGGATCTAAAACCTCTAATAACGCTGAAGCCGGATCCCCTCTGAAATCCATCGACATTTTATCAATTTCATCTAACAAAAAGAGTGGGTTTTTAACCTTGGCTTTGGCCAATTTCTGCACGATTTTACCGGGCAAAGCCCCAATATAGGTTTTGCGGTGCCCACGGATTTCCGCTTCGTCTCTGAGCCCTCCTAGGGACATCCGCACAAAGGTACGCCCCGTAGCCCGTGCAATCGATTCACCCAGCGATGTTTTACCCACACCTGGCGGCCCCACCAAACACAGCAAAGGACCCTTCATTTTGTCTACACGTAATTGCACAGCCAGATATTCTAGAATCCGATCTTTTACTTTATCTAGACCATAATGATCTTTATTCAAGATGTCTTGGGCTTTCTTTAAATCAGTCTGAATCGTGGTTTTTTCCTTCCAAGGAATGTCTAGCATCCAATCAATATAATTTCTTACAACCGTTGCTTCGGCCGATAAAGGTGGCATCATTTTTAATTTCATCACTTCAGCAGTGGCTTTTTCCTTCGCTTCGGTAGTCATGCCAGCTTTTTCTATTTTATCGAGCAACGTTTTTATTTCTGTTTTAGCCGGCGCTTCTTCGTTCAATTCACCTAATTCTCGTTGTATGGCCTGCATTTTTTGATTCAGATAATATTCGCGTTGATTTTTTTCAATTTCACGCTTCACAGTCCCATTAATTTCTCTTTCCATCTGAATAATATTGATTTCAGCCTCGATCATCCTTAACAATTCCAGGATGCGGGTTTTAAAATCGATGGTTTCCAATATTTTTTGCTTATTCGCTATCTTCAAAGACATATGGGCAGCAATGGTATCTACCAATCGACTGGGATATTCAATACTACTCACAGATATAATCACTTCGCTAGAAAAACGATTGCCCAGTTTCACATAATTTTCAAACTGTGCAAGCAAGGAGCGTACCAATACCTGTATCTCTTGATCATCATTCACAATGGTTTTGAGAGGCTCAACTTCCGCTAAGAAAAAGGGTTCTTGCTCCACAAAAGCGTTAATCCTTCCCCGATCGAGACCTTCCACCAGCACCTTGGTGGTGCCATCAGGCAAACGTAATAGTTGCAGCAAATTAGCTACAGTACCCATACGATAAATAGAGTCTTGTGAAGGATCTTCATCTACCGCTTCTTTTTGTGCAACCAACAGAACCTGTTTAGAACCTGCGCTTGCATACTCTAAAGCACGGATCGATTTCTCTCGCCCCACAAACAAAGGAATAACCATATGGGGATAGACCACCACATCTCTGAGTGGAAGAATGGGCATGCGCATCAAAACTGCTTTATCCATTTTTTAATCCTGCACTTTACGTGCAACCTTATGAGGGTTTTCAAACAGTAATAAAGGCTCGGATTCACCCATCACGACTGATTCATCAATCACCACTTTTGAGACATCTTCTAAAGAAGGTAAGGTGTACATAGTTTCTAATAGGATATTTTCTAAAATAGAACGTAATCCTCTAGCACCTGTTTTTCGCTGCATCGCTTTTTCTGCCACTTTTTTAATGGCCGAATCCCGAAACTCAATTTCGATCTCTTCCATATCAAACAACTTTTTATATTGTTTGGTCAGCGCATTTTTAGGTTCCGTTAAAATACTTATCAACGCTTTTTCATCTAATTCTTCTAAGGTTGCCACCACCGGCAACCGACCTACAAATTCTGGAATTAAACCATATTTAAGCAGATCTTCTGGTTCTACTTGGCGTAACTGTTCACTAAAGGTCTTGCGGTCGTCTTTCCCTGTAATCTCTGCGGAAAAGCCGATTCCCCCTTTTTCTGATCGTTGACGAATGATCTTCTCCAAACCAGAAAAAGCACCGCCACAGATAAATAAAATACCTGAAGTATCTATTTGTAAACATTCTTGTTGTGGATGTTTACGTCCGCCTTGTGGGGGAATAGAGGCCATGGTGCCTTCCATAAGCTTGAGCAAGGCTTGTTGTACCCCTTCGCCTGAGACATCGCGGGTAATAGACAGGTTTTCTGATTTTCTGGAGATTTTATCAATCTCATCAATATAAATAATCCCCGTCTGTGCCTTTTCTACATCGTAGTCTGCTTTCTGCAAGAGCTTTTGAATAATATTTTCAACATCTTCACCTACATAACCGGCCTCCGTTAAGGTGGTCGCATCGGCAATGGCAAAAGGTACATCTAATAAACGCGCCAAAGTTTCTGCCAATAAGGTTTTACCACTGCCGGTCGGTCCAATGAGTAGGATATTACTTTTACCAAGCTCTACATCGTCCATCGATCCCTGTTGTTGGCTCGAAGGTCCTTTGAGTCCAGCTTGTAAGCGTTTGTAATGATTGTAAACTGCCACAGCCAGGACTTTTTTAGCCTGTGATTGCCCAATCACATACTGATCCAAAATGTGATTTATTTCTTTCGGGGTCGGTAATCGACTGCTGGCGGTAGGGGCTTGTTTATCTTCGACTTCTTCCCGAATAATATCGTTGCACAGTTCCACACATTCATCGCAGATAAACACAGAGGGACCTGCAATCAGTTTCCTGACCTCATTCTGACCTTTACCACAGAAAGAACAATAGAGGACTCTGGACTCTGCTGTACGACCACCACCCTGCTTATTGGCCATGTTCACCCCGCTTTTTTATTAATGCCTACTTAATCATGTGGGCACCGAAATGATTTTTCAAGAGAGAAAATATTGTAAGCTATCTTTCTGAAATGACAGAATCCACTAAACGATAGTCCGCTGCTTCTTTGGCACTCATAAAATTATCTCTATCTGTATCTTGTTCCACACGTTCTAAGGTCTGGCCAGTATGCTTCGATAGAATGCCATTAAGAATATGTCGTGTTTTTAAAATTTCTTTGGTATGAATTTCAATATCACTGGCCTGTCCTTGAAAACCACCCAAAGGTTGATGAATCATCATTCTTGCATGGGGCAAAGCATGACGTTTGCCCTTTGCACCCCCTGCCAACAATAAGGCCCCCATACTACAGGCCTGTCCGACGCACAAGGTGCTGACATCAGGCTTGATAAACTGCATGGTGTCATAAATAGCCATGCCTGCTGTCACCGCACCACCGGGAGAATTAATATAAAGATGAATATCTTTATCGGGATTTTCCGATTCTAAAAACAGTAACTGAGCAACAATCAAATTGGCTGAATAATCTTCCACCGGTCCCACGAGGAATACTACACGTTCTTTGAGCAACCGTGAGTAGATATCATAAGCCCTTTCGCCACGTGCCGATTGTTCTACAACCATAGGCACCAAACCGATGTTCTTGATCACTTCCATCCCTATACTCCTGCGGTTAACAATTCTTCCACACTCACAGGCTTTGAGGACTTTGATGCTTGACGCACAATGAGATCAATAGCCTGGTCAACTAACACTGAATTCCGTATGCCTTGAAGCAGTTCATTAGACTCATGATACATGCTTTCTACGAATTCTGCGTTGCCATAGGCTGTTGCAATCTTCTCTACTTTTTCTTTGACCTTTGCTTCATCCGGAGATAAGCTATTTAACTTAACTATTTCTCTGAAGATCAGGCTCAACTTCACACGCTTTTTAGCCTCCTCCTCTAAACCTTGATGCTGACAGCTATGTGCCGCTTTATCGCCTGCCCTTCGATGCAGTTCTTCGTGCATAGCCGCTATTTCATCTTGCACCAAAGCCTGTGGCAGCAAAATATCACACGCTGCCACCAGTTGATCTAAAACCTGCTGACGCGTTTTATCCATTTGCACAGCCACACATTGTTGTTCTAGGTTAAGACGGATCTTTTGACGTATCAAGGAGGGATCACTCTGTTCAACACCTATTTTCTTCGCAAAATGCTCATCCAGGGGCGCTGGGTTTTTTTGGTCTATCGCCTGAATGTCTACGGTAAACTCGACAGCTTGGTCGGCTAATGTTTGAACGCGCCAATCAGCAGGAAATCGTAAACTTAAAACACGCGTTTCTCCTAGGCTGGCACCCTCGAGCCCTTGCTCAAAACCCTCTATAAATAAACCACTACCCAATTCTACGAGCACATCTTGCTGATGACTATGTTCATAAGCTTTACCATTCAAAGTACTGCTGTAACGAATGCTTAATCGATCGCCCACCTTTGCAGGTCTTTGGACGGATTCCCAGGTTGCTAGCTGCGATTGTAATTTTTCTAGCGTATGGTCAACATCTGCTTCTGTAACTTCGGAAACAAATTGCTGAATGTTCAGACTAGAAAAAGGCGGCAGAGAAAAAACAGGGAAAATTTCTAAAGAAACCACGTAGCATAGTTCTTGCCCTGCAACATCTGCCCCACGCATGCTATCGACTTGCGGTCGACCGGCCGGTATAAGTGACAATTCTTCCAAAGCAGCGGGCAGCGTCGTGCGAATGATGGTATCAATGGCTTCCCGTCTAGCCTGTGCATCAACCTGTCCACCAAAACGATCTTTTATAAGCTGTTTGGGCACTTTGCCTGCCCTAAAACCATCGACACGGCGGTTGCGAAGCTCATCCTGCATACCCTTTGCGATACGTTTTTCAACCTCCGATTGCAGCACCTCTGCAGGTATCTGAACGGTCACTTGACGCCCAATCGCACTGGTCTGTTCAACCGACACCTGCATAGCAAACCTCTCTTAAAAACGTTGAAAAAAGGGCCGATGTGGTGCGAAAGGAGAGACTCGAACTCTCACGGGTTTCCCCGCTGGAACCTAAATCCAGTGCGTCTACCAATTCCGCCACTTTCGCATGAGAGTTAGGCAAAACACATTAAATGCCCGAAGCTCTAATAGGAAGGCATCTTAACCAAAAATGCAGCCCCTGTCCACCGAGGCCATAACCTAAAACGATGGGCTAAAAAGAACCGCTGACCTGCTCACGTGGTCTCTTATAGGTGAGTCTAAGTTCATTTCTTCCGGGTCCTGTTGCTGGTATGTGGTCTATTAGGTGAGTCTACGTTCATGTCCTCCTGCTCCTGGTCATTAGAATGAGACCGCTTAACGCCACGAGAGGGCGTCCTCTGCGCCTTTTCCAAACCTGCTGCTGTAGGTGTTACCAGTGACCTTAGAACAAAGTCAGATTGCAGAGGAAGCATGGGAGGAGACTGGAGGGGGGCTGGTAAAACAGCCATACCTGAATGATCTGTTTGGCATTGATCACCCGTTACAAACAAAGGTAATAGGGGATGTCGTCTGAATGGCGACACAGATTCTGGTGTCTCAGGCGCAAGCACAATGGGGGGACGTCGTCTGGGTGGCGACACAGCCAGCGCTGCACCTAAATGATCTATCTGGGGTTGAGGTTGAGTCTCCGCAAGCTCCAAACCTGCTGTTGTAAATTTTGTTGTAAATTTTTCTGATATGTCTGATGTTGGCACTGATAATCTTGCAACAGTCGTAAGCTCCACGAGACGTTTAAGATCGGATGTATTGCTTTCAATCAAGGTCGGGATTTCATCTAGGATTCTACTCATTTTACTTTGAATTTCCTGCAATAAAATCTCTAAAATTGCTTGACCAGTATAGCCGCTCTGCAGAACAAGCCCATCATAATGGTTCACGTTATTGTAATAAACAAATATTGGCTCCTCACTCTCCAGCTCTAAAACTTGTCGATTAACCATCTGACCATCTGGCCCTATTGATATAATCGGTCTACCTAATAAACGAACTAATATGCTTATTTCCAGATCTCCAGCCCATGCATTCGAATTTCTAATATCTGCGATGTAATCTTCAATAGTTCTTCCTTGAGGTAATGTAATAAACGCCCTATATGCATCAATGTTATGTGCAAGATTTGCGGCAACCATGTTTCGCAAGAACTGAACATCTTCTCCAAGATATAATGCAACGGCCCTGTACAAACAATCTCCATCTCCATCAACTTTTACCAGTTCTAGCTGTGAGCCAAGCACACTCACATGTTGTTGCACTTCAGCTTGCAGAAGTGATGGGACACCTGAGGGCATTCCCCCCCCATCAAAAGAACTGAATGCACTTGAAAACAAACCTTTTACTGTTTTTACTAACTTATCGTTGCTGGTTTTTAATCCTATCGAATTTAGAGGTAAAGACTCAAAAGCTTTTACACCGACAGACAAACACTTCAACTGGCTAAAGGCAGCCAGACTTGAAAACATATACGTCATTGCTTGACGCTGACGCTTGTTTATTGCCTCTTGTTCTTCCCCGCCGGATGTTCTCAATGCATTTCTTCTTGCTAGTTCTAGCTTAGAGAAAAATTCTGTTAAAACCATCAAGGATTTTTGCAATTGTAATTTCAAAGGATTGCTTTCATCTAATGTTGAAATTTTGTTTAAAATAATTGGGTCGATAGCATCGAATGTCGCCTGAAGATTTGTAACGATTGATTGGCAAACAATCACATAACCGGCCCCGCCGCTAAGGTAATAAAGCCGATCCACAGCGCTTAGACTATATTCTGAAAGCGCTTCGCAAAAAGCATTAAACGCTTCGGTTTGCGCTTGATTTAAAGGTGAATTAGACTTCTCGTTGTATACACAAAACATCAACCTTCCTCATTTTTTATAATTTATCAGGGAGATTCTAGCGAGAAACCATAGAGCATTCAAATATTTTTATCGTGTAATAACACTATTTTTATAGTGTAATTATGCGCTTTTTATAATTAAGTGAAAGGTGTATCTGCTATTTAAGAAACCACAAGACCACCGGAGTTTAATTTTTTGCGCCAACAAGAAGGTGGGCATCTCCCAGAAAAATGACAAAATTTGGCTTGTGTCTTTTGAAGTGTTACCTATGCTTCGGTATAAACGGTTACCCATGTCTCAAGAACGGACCTTGAAAAAACTGGTGGGCCGTGAAGTGGTGGGCCGTGATGGATTCGAACCATCGACCCGCTGATTAAGAGTCAGCTGCTCTACCAACTGAGCTAACGGCCCCATTGAAATATCGATGACAAGACGAGCATCCTACACCAGGTGACAACGATAGTTCAACTTGCAATAATCCACCGTCTAGCTGCTTAGACAAGTTCTCTTAATAAGCGATGTGAAATCCAATACACTCCAATAAATCCAATCGCTAAAAATAAGCACATCCCATAAGCCAGGCGCTCAAAAGTGCCCACATAATAACTCACCACGGCCAAACTAAAGGCTGTTAATAACAGGCCCCCGCCAAAATCATCGCAGCCAGACGCGCTTTAGCACCGGGTATCACTTCTAGGGCATAGGGATAGAAAATATGGATAGGAAAGACAACCCCTGCACACAAGAATAATAACGCGCCGGTGATGAATAAGGGATCCTGTGTCCCTTGTATCGCTAAGATCATCATCAATAGGATAGAAAGCCAGCATAAGCCAAGACCCATATGAATACAGGTACGCTGACCATAGCGTTTCAATAATCTCCCAGAACTTAAACTAAGCACAGAAATTAGCACCCAGGGTCAATTCCACCAAAAAAGGCGATAGCCCAAAAACTTGCTGTAATTCTGGAAAGCTTGGAATAAATAAATCGACTTCAGCCCCCGCCAGGATACACATGACTAGGATAGTGACAAATTGCATATACATGATATTATATGTCTCGATAGGGCTAAAAGGCTGCGATGGTATTAGAAAATCGTAGATTACCTTTGATAAGGTTGCTCGACTTCTTATTTGTGCGATTATCCTGCCGTCTTTAAAGGCTTGTCAAGGACCTAAGGAGAAAACCATGGTTATTTCGCAGCAAACAGAACCTCGTTTACTACAGCTAGTACCCTATGAACATCCGCTGTTAAGAAAACCGGCCCAAATCGTAGCCTTCCCGCTGAGTGAAGAAGACCAAGCCATTATCGATGCCATGAAATACTCCATTCAGCCAGAACAATTGAAAAAAGCCAAAGCCCCCTGGGAAGCGGCAGCGGGTATGGCAGCGAATCAATGGGGTATTGATAAGCGTGGCGATTAACACCACCCTAGCACCCCAAGACGACTGTTGGGAAGCTTGTTTCTCCGTTCCTCAGGGCTACCTCACTATAATTGGATACCTAACAAGACTTTTTCCAGCACATCAGTCTCCCAGCCACACATTTTTCTGAGTCCTTTAATCGATGGGCGCTTGGGTTTAACGGCTCGGATCATATTC
>JAGOUJ010000017.1 GCA_018061325.1 Gammaproteobacteria bacterium | reverse complement strand
GCATCAGCCCCAACCAACATCTCACGCTCTTCTGGCGTAGCAAGACCCAGGCGCTCATAGCCCAAGACCTTAATCTAGAGGGTGTTCAAAATCTCTTGCCTCGTCACATAGAGCTCCTACAACAGCGGGGCGCTGTAAGCGCCCAAGCACCCACATCCTTCTTAGCCCCCCCACAAGCCCCCGCCTTGGTTTTTTCGCGCCCAGTGTCCCCCAGGAGAGCACCGGCCGAAAACTCCACTCCAAGCACGCAACGTTGTTTCCGTTGTACCGTATCTTGAGCCTCGTCAGCCTCTGTTTGTAACCCAACAGAGGCGACCCTCTTGATATTTAGGAATTTCAAAGTTTGGATGTTTGCAGAATGGTCGGTAAAATTTTCAGATCTTAAAATGCCCAGCCCTGACGCAGGGGGATTCTATCACACGGTCTTATCTCGTAAAGGTTGCTGGTGTTTTTCTATAGCCTTTTGCAGTTCTTCTAGACGTGCTTGCTCTTGTGCCACGATAGCGGGCGGTGCTCTGTCTACAAAGCCTTGATTGCTTAGTTTCTGAGAAAGCTTCTCATGTTCTGCTTGAAGTTTTTGTAGCTGCTTTGCCAGTCGTTCATCTTCTGCAGCCTGATCTACAAGTCCTGCCATGGGTATGAAAAGTGCTAAATCATGGACAATAGCCGTGGCATAGCTTTGATTTTTATCAAGTGCCTCGGCATCTACCCAAGTGATGCTTTCAATTTTTGCTAAGCTACAGAGCAGTGGCTCAAAATCGTGTACACGGCTTTTATCGCGTATCGATCCTTGGCTTAGGATTAAGGCAATTTTTTTGCTGGGTGCAATCTGCGTCTCGCCACGAATATTACGAATAGCGAGGATCACAGTTTTTAACCAATCCATGGCATCGATGGCTTCCTGATCGATAGCCTCTGGGTTCGGCATGGGGTAAGGTTGTAACATAATGGTGGGCGCATGGATCTGGCATAGCGGTGCTATTGTTTTCCAGAGAGCTTCAGTCATATAGGGCATAAAAGGGTGCATGACTCTGAGGGCTTCTTCAAAAATGCTTATCAAGGTGCGACGTGTTTCTAAGGCGATTTTTGGATCGGCATAGGTGCTGGGATTAAGTAGGGCTTTGCTGCATTCCACATACCAATCACAGTATTCATTCCACATGAATCCATACAGTGCTTGGGCTGCCAAATCAAAACGATAGTCTTTTAATTGTATTTCAATGGTTTTTTTCAGATCTTGCCAAAGTGATTCGATCCAGCGATTGACAGGGTGCAACAAGACATCATCTGTGCTTACAGCCTGTGGCCATCCAAGGTTTATGCCCTCTGTATGCATCAACACATAACGGGCCGCATTCCATAATTTATTACAAAAATGTTTGTTGCTTTCAACCCGTGCCAAATCAAAGCGAATATGGCGTGCGCTGGTCGCTAAGCCGGCAAAGGTAAAACGTAAAGCATCGGTACCATAAGCAGCAATGCCTTTGGGGAATTCAGTACGTGTACTTTTTTCAATTTGCAGCGACAATTGCGGTTGCATCAAGCCATGGGTCCGTTTCTTGAGCAGATCTTCTAGGCTAATACCATCGATGACATCCAGTGGATCAATCCCATTACCCTTGGTTTTGGACATTTTTTGGCCTAAATGATCTTGAATAAGACCATGAATATAAACTTCATGAAAGGGTATTTGACCTGTCAATTTTAGCCCAAACATAATCATGCGAGCCACCCAGAAGAAAATAATATCAAAGCCCGTCACTAACACTTGGGTAGGATAGAAGGTCTGTAAATCAGGGGTGTTTTCGGGCCATCCCAGGGTAGAGAAAGGCCAAAGGGCAGAAGAAAACCAGGTATCCAATACGTCTTCATCTTGGCGTAGGGGAAGGGCTGGATCGAGCTGGTATTTGGCACGCACGGTGGCTTCGTCTTGGCCCACATAATGCTTTCCTGTGGGATCATACCAAGCGGGTATGCGATGGCCCCACCAGAGTTGTCGGCTAATACACCAATCTTGGATATGATGCATCCATTCAAAGTAGGTTTTAGACCAGTTCTCAGGTACAAAACGGATCTGACCGGTTTCTACGGCTTGAATGGCAGGCTCTGCTAAGCTTTGGACCTTTACAAACCATTGATCGGTTAATAAAGGCTCTAGAATGGCACCACTTTTGTCACCACGGGGTGTACGCAAGGTATGGGGCTCGGTCTTTTCCAGCAGTCCTTGTGTTTGCAGATCCGTAAGCACACGCGTGCGTGCCTCAAAACGATCAAGGCCTCGATACGGTTCTGGGACTTGATCATTGAGGGTCGCTGTTTTTGTAAAGATATTAATACAGGGTAAATGATGTCTTTTACCCATCTCATGATCATTAAAATCGTGTGCAGGGGTTATTTTTACACAGCCTGTGCCAAAATCTGGATCGACCATCGGATCCCCAATGATAGGAATCAAGCGATCACAAAGCGGTAGCTGAAGCATGCAACCTATCAAGGCTTTATAACGTGGATCTTCAGGGTGGACAGCGACGGCGACATCGCCTAAAAGGGTTTCAGGGCGTGTGGTAGCAACTGTGATATGGGTATGAGTGCTTTGAGGTATTGCCAAGTCATAGCGAATATGCCAAAGCGTTCCGGCTTCTTCCTCTGCTAGCACTTCCAGATCGGAAACGGCCGTTTGTAAGACAGGATCCCAATGGACTAAACGTTGGCCACGATAGATAAGCCCCTCATCATACAATTGAATAAAGACTTTGCTGACGGCTGCAGATAAACCTTCATCTAGCGTGAAGCGTTCTTTAGTCCAATCGACCGAAGCACCCATGCGCCGTAACTGTTGAGTAATTTGTCCCCCAGATTGTGTTTTCCAATCCCAAATTTTTTCGACAAAAGCCTCTCGACCCATGGCCTGTCTAGATTGTCCGCTTGCCAATAACTGACGTTCGACCACCATTTGGGTAGCAATGCCTGCATGATCGGTGCCCACTTGCCAAAAGGTTTTATCATTTTTCATACGGTGATAACGGATTAAAATATCCATGAGGGTTTGCTGGAAAGCATGTCCCATATGAAGCGTGCCCGTCACATTGGGCGGGGGGATCATAATACAGTAAGGGGTGCCAGAACCTGCGGCCTTAAAATAACCCGCAGCTTCCCAGCGTTGGTAACAACTCGCTTCTAAGGCGGCAGGCTCGTAGGATTTTTCTAGAGTCATAAAAATGCTCAATTTAAAGGTTTATCCCTCTCCCGAAACCGGGAGAAGCATCTGACATTTTAACTATTTGCTTTCTGCGCACGATCGAGTAAATATTGCATCAAGAGTGGTAGGGGTCTACCCGTGGCTGAGCGATCCTTCGCATTGCCTTTAGAGGCAGTCGCTGCAACATCTAAATGCGCCCAGTGATAGTCTTTGGCAAAGCGCTGCAAGAAACAAGCCCCTAAAATAGTACCCGCTTCTGCAGGCGTGCCAATATTGGCGATATCCGCGCAGGCGCTGTTTAAGGCTTCTTGATAATCTTCCCAAAGCGGTAATTCCCAACAACGATCGCCAGCATTTTGACCGGCTTCTAATAAATCTTTGGCCAGTGGTGCATGATTACTTAAAAGCGCACTTGCATGAGAGCCTAAGGCGACTGAAGCAGCACTGGTCAGGGTTGCAATATCAATCACCACATCGGGTTTAAAGCGTTCACAGTAAGTAAGTGCATCACACAATACCAGTCGACCTTCTGCATCGGTATTCAATATTTCAATACTGATCCCGGCCATGCTGGTCACAATATCATCGGGGCGCGCAGCTGAGCCACCGGGCATATTTTCTGCGGCTGCAATCACGCCAACGATATTCAAAGGTAATTCTAAAAGGGCAGCGGCTTTGATCACACCCAGTACGGTGGCAGCCCCACACATATCAAATTTCATGCCAATCATAGCCATGGGCGGTTTGAGTGAATTACCACCTGTATCAAAGGTAACACCTTTACCGACCAGTACAATCGGTTTTTGTTTATCATTGCGTCCCCGATATTCTAGGGTAATAAGCCTAGGGGGTTCAACGCTTCCTTGGCCAACAGCCAATAAAGCGCCCATTTTTAGAGCCTTTATTTCTTTTTCATCTAAGATGGCTGCGCTAATTGTACGATGACTGGCGGCTAGATTCTCCGCTTCTTTGGCTAAATAGCGGGGGGTACAAATATTGGGTGGGCAATTGCCCAGATCTTTTACAAAGTGCAAACCTTCTACAATCGCTTGGGCTTCTATAATCGCCCGTTGTGCTTTCAGTGTTTCACTTTTATTGGTCGTCATCAGCAAAACGCGCTTCAGGCGTCGACCCTTGGTATCTACTTTATCCTTTTTGCTTTTGAAAGTATCAAAACGATAGGTGCTTTCTAGAAAGAGCTGCACAATCTGCCTTGTCTTCCAGGCGATATCACGTTTTTTAACGCTGAGCTCTGTGAGAAAGCACACCGCCTCTTTAATGCCTGTTTGGTGTAAAGCAGACACGGTTTTGCGTAATAATTCTCTAAATTCTTTATCATTCAGTTCTTTCTTAGGACCACAGCACACGAGAAGAATGCGATCGGATTGCGTATGAGGTACTTCTTGTAGGAGCAGGGTCGAACCCAGGGTTGCTTCCAAATCTCCCTTGGCTAAGCATTTGCTTAGGATACCCTGGCTTGCGGTGTTAAAACGTTCTGCCGCTTCGCTTAACTTAGATCCTTCAAAAACACCTAAGATTAAGCAATCACTGGATTGTTTGGCTGGAAGATTCATTTTAACGCTAAAGTCCATTGTCGCCTCCCATGAATGCTGGTCTGATATCCTAAAAGGCGATAGTATAACCTAAGAATGTTCCTAGAACGGAACTTTTTAGGAATATAATGAGTATTATTGTTAGATACATAACTAAAGAAATAGCCCTGGCCTTTCTCACCGTGACGAGCTTGTTATTCTTAATTCTCTTAAGCAATCGTTTTTCACTTTACCTGGGTAAGGCTGCCAGTGGCCAGCTGCCCGTGGGGTTAGTGTTTGAAATGGTGGGGCTTTATACGCCTGAATTATTGAGTTACTTGATACCCGTTGGCTTGTATATGGGGATCCTATTTGCCTATGGGCGCCTGTATACGGATAGCGAGATGGCCATTTTCAGTGCCTGTGGCATTAGCCCAGGTCGGATTGTAAGGATCACCTTGCTTTTGGCAGCTGTAGGCGTTTTGATAACCGCTTTCTTAACCTTATGGGTCGTCCCTCGGGTGAGCTTGATCAGAGAAGATCGATTGAGCCAAGGTGAAAATTTAGGGCTGATGGGATCCTTGCTGCCTCAGCGCTTTCAGAGTATTAACGATGATCAATCGATTGTTTATTTAGAACAAGTCTCCAAAGAAGGATTAAGCGGCGTTTTTATCACCGAGCGACCTGTTTTCTCAGAGGGCAAGAAAGAAGATGCTTGGGTATTGATTACGGCTAAAACAGCAGCGTTTCAAGCCAATCCATCGGAGGAAGCCGAAGAGAGTGTCTACGTGGTTTTAAAGAATGGTTATCGTTACCAGGGCTTGCCGGGTAAGGCAAATTATAGTGTGATTGCTTTTGAAGAATATGGACGTGCTTTAAATGATCTGACGACAGCGCCAACAGCCAGCGATAGTATGCGTTTAATAAAGAGTGGAGATTTACTCCATTTAAGCGATCCCGAAGCGGCTGCAGAACTACAATGGCGCCTATCGCTCCCCTTGAGTGTATTCGTATTGGGGATGATGGCCATTCCCTTATCCCGTGTTTATCCTCGTCAGGGACGCTTTTCTCGGTTTGTGCCCGCTGTGATATTGTATGTTTTGTATTATAACTTATTCACGATTTGTAGACGGTGGGTTGCTTCGGGGGCATTATCCAGTACGATTGGATCATGGTGGGTTCATGGGGTCTTTTTAAGCGTGGCTTTAGGGGTCATGTTACACGACCGTAAACCGTTAAAGTAAAAGCGATTGTATGCGTATTATCGATCGATATATTATTAAGCAGCTTATCAAAGCCATTTTGGTCGTCGCCTTAGCGCTCGCAGGTTTTGATTATTTTTTCAATTTGGTACAGGAATTAAAGGTTGTAGGGCGGGGGCACTATGATCTCATCGATGCGATTACCTATCTTAGTTTAACCATGCCTACACGGCTTTATGGTTTATTTCCGTGGGCAGCCCTGGTGGGTGCTTTATTGGGGTTGGGGTCTTTGGCCAGTCGCTCTGAACTGGTCGTCATGCGTAGCAGTGGTATTTCAACGCAACGTATTACTCAAATAACGCTGCAAGCCGCCTTATGGGTCACGGTCGCTATGCTATTACTGGGTGAGTGGATGGCGCCTATCTCCGAACGCTTTGCAGAACATAAACGCACCACGGCTTTAAGTGGGGGGCAAAGCATTCAAACCCATTCTGGATTATGGGTTAAACAAGGATTAGCTTTTATTCATATTCAAAGTGTTAAAAATGACAATGAATTAGAGGGCGTGACGCGCTACCAATTTGACACAGCGTATCGTTTAGAGGAAGCCTTATTCGCAGAGCGTGCTACCCTCGTGGGTAAAGTGTGGAAATTGTATGATGTGCGTGGTACACGATTCTTGCAGGGTAAAATACACACCTTCGAGGCACCCACGCAAACCCTTTTGCATTTGGTAGAGCCTGAAATTTTAGAAACAGCCACGATTAAGCATCCTGAACGATTATCACTACCCGCTTTGTGGCGTGCGATGCATTATCGTAGCAAGCATCAATTAGATGTTCAAAATTATACATTGGCATTTTGGACGAAAATTTTTCAACCCTTTGTGATTATCATGATGGTCTTTTTAGGACTGTCGTTTGTCTTCGGACCCTTAAGAAGCGTGAGTATGGGCTCTAGGTTGGTATGCGGTATTTTAGTGGCCTTCTCCTTTCATACCCTTAATCATCTTATAGCGCCGCTCGCCATTGTTTATCAGGTGCCCCCGGTGTTAGCGGTATTATTGCCTATTATGGTGTTTGCAGGCTTTGGAGCCTGGATGTTGTATCGGGTGAAGTAGGGGGGGGGTATCACGTTTTTCCATGGTAAAAAGTGAATAAAATCACGTTATACAAACGTATAATGTGCGCTTAGTCACGTTTCGCTAAGATAACCCTTGCTTTGGGGCTAATAGCCGACTATCATGAACCTATGAATCGGGATTTATACAAACAATTACTTAACTGGAAATCCGACTTAAATCGTAAGCCTCTCATTTTAAGGGGTGCACGCCAAGTTGGGAAAACGCATTTACTTAAAAGATTTGCAGCCCAAGAATATGCCACCTTTGTTTATTTAAATTTTGAAACCGATCCAAAGATTGCACAGCTTTTTTCGCAAACCCTTAAGCCTTCATCGATTATTGAAAATATTAGTCTTTATATAAATAAGACAATTAACGCACAAGATACGCTGATTATTTTTGATGAAATTCAAGAATGCCCCGAAGCGCTTAATAGCTTAAAATATTTTCAAGAAGAGGCTAAAGATTTTAATATTGTATCTGCGGGTTCTTTGTTGGGCGTAAAGCTTGGGAAAAACAAAGGCTTTCCCGTTGGAAAGGTTAATTTTCTTGATCTGTATCCGCTTAGTTTCTTTGAATTCTTAGAAGCCATAGGAAAAGAAAAATTACGCCATTTTTTAGGCAGTATTCATGTGCTAGAGCCCATTCCAGGTCCTATTCATGAAGAACTACTCAATGACTTAAAACGATATTTTTTTATAGGTGGAATGCCTGAGGTTGTTAATGAATACCTTAAAAATAAGGATCTTTTGAGTATTAGAAAAATCCAACAAGAAATTCTGATTGCCTACTTGCTAGACTTTTCAAAGCATGCAGATGGTGATCAAATCATGAAAATTACCCAGGTATGGGAAAATATACCTAGCCAATTAGCCAAAGAAAACAAGAAATTTGTTTTTTCTGTGCTGAGGAAAAGTGCTAGAGGTCGAGAATACGAAACAGCTATTCAATGGCTTGTTGATGCGGGACTTATTCATAAATCTTATTGTTTATCGGTACCTCGGTTGCCTTTATCGGGTTATAAGGATGGTAATGCCTTCAAAGTATTTCTTTTAGATGTAGGATTGCTATCAGCCATGGCCAAAATTCCGGCAAAGTCTCTGACGGAAGGTCATCAGTTGTTTAGCGAATTTAATGGTGCATTAACAGAAAATTTTGTGGCGCAATCCTTAGCAAAACATCAATATCCTTTGTATTATTGGACAAGTTCTGGAGTGGCGGAAGTTGATTTTATTGTAGAACATGAATTAGATCTTTACCCGCTCGAGGTAAAAGCGGGGATCTCACGCAAAAAGAAGAGCTTACTTGTTTATGGTAATCAATATGCACCTAAGCGCCTCTTACGTACAACAGCAATGAATTTAAAGCAAGATGGCAATGTTTGTAATATACCACTGTATTTGGTTGATAGACTTATGGAGCTTGCTAGGCTTGCTTAACATTGTCTTTTTGCAGCGCCTAGCCTTACATGCTAAACTTGGCCCAATATTGCATTCTATTTTAGGCGCGTAGCTCAGTGGTAGAGCATCACCTTGACATGGTGGTGGTCGGTGGTTCGATTCCACTCGTGCCTACCAAGTTAAACTCCCACAAAAATATCCTATTAAAGATTTGCACGCGTCCAGTGCGTTCTTTGAAGCGACAAAGGCATCTTAATTAGCGTAGACATGAAGAGGCAGCTTACTCCAAGGAAGAATTAGAGGTTTACTGGCAATACTGGGATCAAGTAAGTACCAAAAGAACCTTGATACTTGATAAGGGTCGCATAGCGTTAGACGGCTTGAAAGCTGGTTAAATACATAGCTTTTATTGAACCTTGTGCTCTATTTGGGGCGTGCTGCAAGAGATACTATGAACTTGCTGGATAAGCAGATAAGATAGGGTCGGTACAATTGTGTGAGAATTAATAAAATCATGCCTCAGATTACGCTGGTTGATGGTAAGGTATTGCAATTTAAAACACCTGTTTCGGTACAGGCTGTGGCTGAATCGATTGGCCCAGGCTTGGCGCGCGCTGCGCTGGCAGGCATGGTAGATGGGCAGGCAGTCGATACCAGCTTTGTGCTAGAAAAAGACGCCACGCTTCGTATCATCACCGATAAAGATACCGAAGGCTTAGAAGTGATTCGTCATTCCTGTGCGCATTTGTTTGCACAGGCCCTTAAAGCTTTGTTTCCCCAAGCGCAAATCAGCATTGGTCCAGTGATTGAAGATGGATTTTATTACGATTTTGATGTCGATCATGCTTTTTCTGAGGCCGATTTTGCAAAGATTGAAGAGAAAATGGCCGAATTAGCGGCTAAAGATTTAGTCGTTTCCCGAAAGATGCTCTCGCGTACGGAGGCTATCGATTTATTCAAAAGCATGGGCGAATCCTATAAAGTTCAGATTATTCAAGATTTACCTGAAGATGCGTCCTTGTCCTTCTATCAACAAGGCGATTTTATCGATCTCTGCCGAGGTCCTCATGTACCCAGCACCGGTAAAATAAAAGTCTTTAAGTTACTGAAAGTAGCGGGTGCGTATTGGCGGGGCGATTCCAAAAACAAGATGTTACAACGCATTTATGGCACTGCTTGGGCTCATAAAAAAGATCTGCAAGATTATTTAACCCGCATTGAAGAAGCCGAAAAACGCGACCATCGTAAATTGGCCAAGAAATTTGATTGGTTTCATTTTCAGGAAGAAGCCCCGGGTATGGTTTTTTGGCATCCCAAAGGATGGAGTATTTATCAGGCCTTAGAACAATATATACGTAGCATTTTAAATAGAAATGGCTATCAAGAGGTCAAGACGCCGCAATTGCTCGATCGTAGTTTATGGGAGCAATCGGGCCATTGGGAAAAATTTCGTGAGCACATGTTTACGTCAGAAATAGACGGGCGTGATTACGCCCTTAAACCCATGAATTGTCCCGGTCATATACAAATTTTTAACCAGGGTCTTAAAAGTTACCGAGATTTACCGTTACGCATGGCGGAATTTGGATGTTGTCATCGTTATGAGCCTTCGGGTTCTTTGCATGGTCTCATGCGCGTTCGAAATTTTAATCAAGACGATGCCCATATTTTTTGTACCGAAGATCAAATTTTATCCGAAGTGCTGGCTTTTAATACTTTGTTGTTTAAAATTTATGCCCAATTCGGGTTTGAGGATGTGCGGATTCGATTAGCCACGCGCCCCGATCTACGTGTGGGTTCGGATGCTGTTTGGGATCAGGCAGAAGCCGCTTTAAGCCATGCCCTCGAACAAAGTGGTATGCCATGGGAGTTAGCACCGGGAGAAGGCGCTTTTTACGGCCCCAAATTAGAATATCACTGCCGAGATAGTTTAAACCGCAGTTGGCAATGTGGCACCATGCAGGTTGATTTTTCAATGCCTGAACGCTTAGGGGCATATTATATTGCTGCCGATGGTTCCAAGCGCGCACCGGTCATGTTACACCGTGCTTTGTTAGGCACATTAGAGCGATTTATTGGAATACTGATTGAACATACAGCTGGAAACTTACCCTTATGGCTGGCACCTGTTCAAGCCGTCATTTTGAATATTACCGATGCACAGGCCGATTATGCGCGTAAAATAGCCGAGGATTTGAAAGACCGGGGCTTGCGTATTGCATTGGACTTGCGAAATGAGAAGATTGGCTTTAAAATCCGCGAACATACCATTCAACGGGTGCCGTATCTATTGGTGGTGGGTGATCGGGAGCTAGATCAGCAAATGCTGGCTGTGCGTACGCGTGAGGGGGTCGATCGCGGATCGAAGTCTCTTTCGGCTTTTGTGGCCGAGCTTCATGCGGAGATGAAAGCGTTTGGTATAGGCTTTTGATCAACATAAGGGAAGGAGTGCATTATTAGTTCTACGCCTAAAGAAACACGTAACCGTGTGAATAGCCAGATCCGTGGGATTCGTCAGGTACGTTTGATTGGGGCAGATGGCTCTCAAGTAGGGATTGTGGACCTCGCAGAAGCCAAGCGCATGTGCGAAGAAGCGGGCTTGGACTTAGTGGAAATATCGCCCAATGCCGAACCACCTGTTGCACGCATTATGGATTATGGAAAGTTTCTGTTTCAAGAAAGCAAGCAAAAAGCGGTTGCTAAAAAGAAACAAAAACGGATTAAGGTTAAAGAAGTTAAGTTTCGTCCAGGCACCGATACAGCCGATTATGAGGTTAAATTACGTAACCTACGTGGCTTTTTGGAAGAGGGCGATAAAGTTAAAATTACGGTCTTTTTTAGAGGTCGTGAAATTGCTCATAATATTTTGGGCATGCGTTTGTTAGAAAGGATTCGGGCCGATTTGGTTGATGATGCCAAGGTTGATTTCTTTCCCAGAGGGGTGGAAGGGCGTCAATTGGTCATGGTGGTTTCTTCGAAGAAGAAAAAAGAGTAAAGCACACCCTATCGTTTAATTGTATTGTGGAGTTTAAAGATGCCGAAATTAAAGACAAAACGTGGGGCAGCCAAGCGTTTTAAAAAAACAGGGAGTGGTGGCTATAAACATCGTCAGTCCCACCGTAACCATATTCTGACCAAGAAAAGCAGCAAGCGTATGCGTCACCTGCGTTCTTTACAGATGGTGAATGCCAGTGATGTTGCTTCTATCAACCAAATGTTGCCACATGTTTAAAGGGGTTTTCAATGTCTAGAGTTAAACGGGGTGTCACCGCAAAAGCCAGACACAAAAAAGTATTAGAACAAGCCAAAGGCTATTATTCGGCACGTCGTTCCGTCTATCGCGTGGCCAAGCAGGCCGTCATTAAAGCATCCCAATATGCTTATCGCGATCGAAAAGTGCGCAAGCGTACCTTTAGAAGTTTATGGATTGTGCGTATTAATGCTGCGGCACGTATTCATGGGCTTTCCTATAGCCATTTTATGTTGGGTCTTAAGCGTGCAGCGATTGTGATCGATCGTAAAGTATTGGCCGATTTAGCGGTGCTCGATAAAAAAGCCTTTGAATCGATTGCCAATCAGGTAAAAACAGTCCTAGGCGTAGCAGCTTAAGCTAAGACTAGCGTAGGAGTATCCGTGCTATCAGCGCTGGAAGTGATTCTTGTAGAAGGCAAGGGCGCTATTGAGCGCTGTACCACACTACCTGCGCTTGAGCATCTGCGTGTTGATTTATTAGGTAAGCAGGGGCGTCTTAGCCTACTTTTAAAGCAACTCGGCTCTGTGCCCGTAGCAGACCGTCCTCAAAGCGGTCAGGCATTGAATGAGGCTAAAAATGGTTTAACGGCGCTCATTCAAGCCAAAAAACAAACCCTAGAAGAGCAGCTACTATCCTCCACAACCCCTATGCTCGACATCACATTACCCGGTCGTGGCATGGATCGTGGTCATCTACATCCGATTACAAGGACACTTGCTTTTATCGAGGCCTGGTTTGGCGGGCAGGGCTTTAGTATTGAGCAAGGCCCAGAAATAGAAGATGATTTTCATAATTTTGAAGCGCTGAACATTCCCGCGCACCATCCAGCGCGTGCCATGCATGATACCTTTTATTTTACCGATGGTCATTTATTACGCACCCATACCTCACCGGTTCAGATCCGTGCGATGCGCAGTGGAAAACCACCTTTTCGTATGATCGTACCCGGTAAAGTGTATCGCTGTGATTTTGATCTAAGCCATACCCCCATGTTTCATCAAGTAGAGGGATTATTGGTGGATGAGGGCGTACATTTTGGTCATTTAAAAGCTATTTTGCAAAATTTTCTTCGAGCTTTTTTTGAAGCAGATCTTAAAACACGCTTTCGTGCCTCTTATTTTCCTTTTACAGAACCTTCGGCGGAAGTCGATATACAATGTACGATTTGTAAAGGTGAGGGGTGTAGGCTTTGTAGCCATACAGGTTGGTTAGAGGTTCTAGGCTGTGGCATGGTTCACCCCACCGTCTTAGAAAATAGTGCCACAGAAGAAAATGGTCTAGATCCATCAGTTTGTACAGGCTATGCCTTTGGGATGGGCGTTGAACGCCTCAGTATGCTCAAATACGGGATTAACGATCTTCGACTCTTTTTCGAGAACGATCTGCGATTTTTAGAGCAGTTTTAAGCTTCAAGAAAGTCTTATACGCGTATTAAGATGATTTTCGGAAAATGGGAACAGGGGGGAGCTTTCTAGATACAGAGGGTATATTTTCTTGTCTATTTTCTTTTTGGGACTCACTGAGATCAAGCGCTGTTTTCGATCCATGCGGTTTATCTGGTGTGTCGTTATGGCTTGTTGATTGTCGATGATGATCAAAGCCGGGTGTTAGCGCAGCAGTTTCAGCATTGGGTTGATGTTCTGCTATTTGAATAGGCGCTGTTGTTCGGCCCACGACATCAAGTGTACCATCATCCTTACGAATAACCGTTTGCGGTTTTCGACGATGCTGACGATTAAAACCTTCGGGTACAGAACGGGGTTTAACCACGGGCGTAGGTGGTTCTGGTCTTTGTGCAAGACCCTCCTTATAAATTTGCTCTATTTCGGATAATGCCTCTTTATCGCCTTGACGCGCAGCCTGTTTAAAATAATACAGCGCTGATTCTATGGCATGATCCTGCTCTTCTAAGGGTAAACCTTCTTTATTTTTATAAATACAGCCTAGACTATAGGATGCCTCAGATATGCCGTTTTTAGAAGCGAATTTATAATGATCTATAGCACGTTCAATATTTTTTTCTACACCACAGTCGCCATGCTGGAACATCACAGCAAGCTCATGTTCTGCGTTGGGAAGCCTAGACTGTGCATCAAGATAACCATTTCTTGCAGCCTTTTGGTAGTACAATACGGACAGTTCAAGGTTTGCTTGAAGTCCATGCTTACTATATTCATAGGCATTTGCAAGATTATATTGTGCTTCGGGAAGCGCGCGTTGTGCTGCAAGATGACCTTTTTTTGTGGATTTTTCCAAACATCGTATGGCAAAATCAAGTCTTTTTTCGAGTCCGTGCGTGCCCTTTGCATAAGCCATAGCAAGCTTATAGTAAGCCTCAGGATGATCATTTTTTGCAGCTTTTCTGTACCAGATAATGGCAAGATCAGGTCTTTTGCTGAGTTTGTGTATGCCTTGTTCATACCATAAGCCAAGCTCATATTGGTGTTTGCCTTTGCTAATGCCCTTAGTTTTATCAATTAGGTTTAATTGGCTATTTAACAATGTGGACGCATGCATAAAAAAGCTCCAACTTTTTTTAAAAACGGTGTAAATACTTTTATTTTATTATTCTAATGACGACTTTTACTTTGATGAATGCTAACAATAGCTTTAAAACAATGCAAATAAAAAATTGCTTGAATATGCAAGTTTTATAACGATATTCGAATCATTTTCGAGAATGATTTGCGATTTTTTAGGTTATTTTTAAGGTCTAAAAATAGGGACGGGAGGAAGAATCCTTTTCTTTTGTTGCTAGTTTTGAAAGATCAATTCTTCCAAGCCAAAAATCCGCCTCGATAGATAAACCCTCTTTTTCACAAAGGCAATATAATTGGCGTGCAGATTTTTGTTTTAATTTGTCTTTTTGATAGCCTGCTTCAAAATAGTGAATAGCTTTTTTTATATTGTTTTCTTGTTTATAAATAATCGCCAGATTGTATGCGGCCTCGGGGATCATTTTTTTATTATTGATAGTAGCTAATCCATAAAATCTTTTAGCGGCATCTATATTTCCAGCGACTTGGTATTTAATAGCCCTTTGAAAACATTGAGCCAAATAGATTTTATCAGCTTCCTTGTTTTTTTCTTGATTGTTGCGGGCAAAAAGTTCTTTCATAAAAATCTCGAATTTTAGCTTAAAAAGGTGTAAATGCTTTTGTTTTTATTTTAGAAATTTATATTTTCTTGTGTTTTCAAGGGATGCTAGAAATTTTTTTAAAAATATGCAAATAAAAAAAGGCTTTTATATGAAGATTTATAGGTTTTGTTTGATGGTCTTTGTGAGCAGTGGCGTTACACTTAAAATGTTAATCTTTGCAGATTTTATGGGATTATTGTTTAAATATTGCTGATTAAGAAGCGATAAAGGTAGCGTGTCCGTCAATGTGAGTTTATCAATATCGGAATCGAGCAAATTTTCTAGTGCATGATGGGATAGCACGGCATGCGTTGCATAAGCAAGTACAGAATGGGCGCCTTGTTGCTTGAGAAAATGTGCCGCGTTGCACAATGTTTTTCCGCTATCCACAATGTCGTCCACAATGATACAGAGGCGGTTTTTTATGGTGTGTAGGGTATTATTTTTTAAACCCTTTTTATCCAGTACGATATAGTCTGTTTTTAAGGTAGAGGCCAATCTTTGTGCGCGTTCAGAGCCGCCCAGATCGGGTGAAACAATCAACGGATCTTTTTGCTGAATATTTTCTGCAAATAAAGTTGTACTGTAAACATGGGTTAAAGGCATAGAAAAAAATGTTTCTGATAAAGCACTATGTAAATCAACGGTGATGATCCGATCGATGTTGCGTGTTCCCAAAAGATCAGCCACAAGCTTCGCGGCGAGGGGTGTATAAAAATCAGGATCATGCCTGTCTTGTCGGGCATAAGCAAAGTAGGGTATCACGATAGAAATAGGTTCACAGCCTGTTTGATGAGCGGCATCTACCATCAATAAAAGTTCCATGAGATGGTGATTCACCGGTGCACACAGTGATTGCACAATAACAAGAGATCGTGTTTGAAGGGTGTGTGGGATTTGAATGGCGGTTTCGCCATCTGGAAAAGACTGAACAGGCACGGGCCATAGGGGACAACCCCCATAGGAAGCCATACGCTTTGCGAGCGCAGGATGCGCATTACCAGACCATAAGGCACTATCAAGCACGGCATTCATCCGGATAGGAAAATAGGAAAGGTTGAGAGATTGGCTGGGGCGCTAGGATTCGAACCTAGGTATGCAGGGATCAAAACCCTGTGCCTTACCGCTTGGCGACGCCCCAAAAGGAGCCCATTATGTTCAGGCTGAGGTCTTGGTGTCAATATGCCAGTCGCGCAGCACAAACTTCAAGCGGAGCTTATCGCGGCTTAGCTGCACCTTATGGGGGTAGGTTTTCCCTTTAATAGATTGATAGCTGAGATACTTAATAGTCCAGCCATCTTGCGCTATCTGCGTAATGAGCGCTGCCTTATCCCGTACAATGATCGCAGTTTCTTCAGGTCTGGGTAGGCCACGTAGCCACCATGCGAGTCCTGAGATAGGAAGCCTCCAGCCACATTCTTGCTCCAGTAATTTTTCGGCAGAGCCGTAGCTGCGCACTTCGCCTTTCATGTCCTGATAGTACACGGCCGATCGACGAGACCTTGGGTGCTTCGAAGACTGAGAAGAGGATACAGGCAGATGGCTATTAGCATTACTAAGACGTACGGCACCACTCCCCAAAGGGCCATAGAGGTTGATGACATAGTGTTCACCCCTTTGTTGCCAGCGTAACGAAATCTGTGCATGACGCTTACCATCGCTTAAACTAGCCTTTCCCAGTACTTTAAAATACAGGGTTTTTGTGGCGCTAAGCGCTGTATGGGTGCGGGTTGTACTGGCCGTAGCGACAGCCTTTGTATTGGTTCTGACAGAACAACCCGCGCAACAGCCAAGCATTAAACAGAGGAGCACAAATGCCCATGCACCCTTTTCTAAAAGAAACATCCCCCCGACCTGTGGTCGGCTCCCTTTTAGAAAAGGGGGCGATTGAAATACGTCATTTGTGCTCATTTTCTATCCTTTGTGCGCAATGATATCCGCTTAGAATGCTAGGTATCGTACTTTATAAAAAATATCCATAGCCATTCTTATGGATGGGCGCTTATAATCTCTCACAATGACATGGCTAAAAACCACTCTTTCGCAGCTTCCTTTAGCGACCGCTTGGCGTGAACGCTGGCGGCAGGGCTATACAGCTGCGCATTTAGGTTCGGATTTAATCGCCGGTCTCACCGTTTCTATGCTTGCCATCCCTATGACAATGGCTGTAGCCATTGCTTGTGGCGTAGCCCCCGAACATGGGCTTTATGGGGCCATTATTGCGGGTCCACTCATTGCCTTACTCGGTGGATCCCAACTCAGTGTGAGTGGACCCGTCGCCGAACTGTCTGTTTTAATCTATCCCGTGGTGTATCAGTACGGGATAGAAGGCCTTATTGTTGCAAGTTGGATGGCAGGCTTAATGCTGCTTATTATGGGCCTAGCACGCTTAGGGCGTGTGATTGAATTTATCCCTTACCCCGTGACCACCGGTTTTATTGCCGGTACAGGGGTGGTGATCTGTGTTTTACAGATCAAAGATTTTTTTGGCTTGAATCTTCTGGTGCAGCCCAAGCACTTTTTAGATCGGGTTGTTGGACTTTATCACGCTTTTCCCAGTTGGCAGTTAGGCGATACCCTGGTGGGCCTCTTTACCTTAGCTTTAATGTTGCTGTGGCCCCGATTAAAATTGCGGGTATCTGGTCATTTAGTTGCCATGGTTTTTGGTAGCCTTTTAGGTGTCATTTTGGCAAAGATCTTTCCCGATTTAAGTCTCGAAACCATTGGATCACGCTATGGTGGGATCCCACAAACATTACCGGCCTTATTATCGATGGATCAATTGTTTAATCTTGAACGAATCCGTGCCTTATTTGGATCGGCTTTTGCGATTGCGATGTTGTGTGCGATCAAAGCGCTCATGTGCGCCGTGGTCTTAGATGGGATGCGTGGTACCAAGCATGATCCCAATGCAGAATTAATCGCGCATGGTATTGGTAATTTAGTCTTACCCTGGTTTGGTGCCTTAACGGCGACCAGTGCTTTATCGCGATCGGTGGCCAATGTGCGGGTGGGTGCGACCTCTCCTTTATCGGCCATCGTGCATGGTCTGTGTATCTTGTTAGTTGTTCTGATTTTCGCACCTTTATTCTCTTATTTACCGATGGCAGCCTTATCGGCCTTGTTATTTATGGCAGCCTGGAATATTTTTGATTATCGACATTGCCTACACATTATACGGGTGGGAACCCGAAGCGATGTGGTGGTATTGCTCATTTGTTTTGGTTTAACTGTTTTATTAGACATGGTCTTGGCAGTCGGTGTGGGTATGGTTTTAGCAGCGCTCTTGTTTATGAAACGCATGGCCAATATTACGGGCGGACGTTGGTTATTAGAGGCGGCTAAAGGCAGTAAACATGAACGCCCACCACGTCATGTGATGATCTATGCTATTTCAGGCCCTTTGTTTTTTGGGGCTGCCGAAAAAGCGATGAGTACTTTGCGTGAACACAGTGCCGACCTAAAAGCCGTTATTTTAGATATGCGAGGAGTTCCCACGATAGATATTAGTGGTTTGGTAGCCTTGGAATCCTGCTTAGCATCCTTATTTCAGAAGCATATTTTTGTTGTTTTATCAGCGGTGCAAGAACAAGCATACGAAACCTTAAAACGTGCAGGGATCGAAGAAAAAAAGGATCAATTGGCTATTTGCGATAACATTAAAGAGAGCGTTAAATTTCTGAAGAAATCAATCGCTGGCTTGTAAAGGAATATTCAAACCTTGTAGTGTTTCTAAAACACTATCATCATTGGGTAGGTTTTGTAAGATTTTATGAGCGAGGGTTAAAGCCTCTTCAACATGATCACTTAGCTGTAGCAGCTCAACTTTTCGCAACAATAATTGTTTTTGTTCCTCCAAGGTTTGAGGATTAGCTTCTTCAAGATAGCCTATCGCTTGATCAAAGGCCTTTTCTTTTTTTAATAGATCGATCACCCTTAAGCGCGCAGCGATATGATAAGGTCCTGCATCCACCATTAAATACCAGTGTAGCGCCTCTTTAAGCTGATGCTGCTGTTCTGCAACGGTGCCAAGAATATATTGCGCACTGGTTTTGGCATTCTCAAAAGCCAGTGCTTGTTCGAAAGCCTTTATCGCTTTGAGTGTTTGATGCTGTTGTAGATAATAATCGCCCCTTAAAATAGCACTAAAGCCGCCATAGGTTGTGTCTTTTGAGAGGGTTTCTAATTGCTTAAAAGCTTGATCAACCTTTGCATGATCCATCAAGGTATTGGCATAGAAAAAGCGTAATTTTGCATCGCGTGGAAAGGCTGCAACCTGTGTTTGAAGGTATCGCAAGGCGGCTGTTTCACTATCAGCTTCGTTTTGAATCAGACGGGCTTTGAGTAAAATAGCCTCTGTTAAATCAGGTTGACGTGCAAGCGCATGATTCACAAAAAGCGTTGCATGTCGTATATCAGTAGTGGCTGCTGCACTGAAGGCAGCAATCAATTGTAGGCTGGGATCCTGCGGTTTTAAGCTGGCTAGCTTTAAGGCGGCCGTCCGTAAGTGTTGTAGGCCATTGTCAGAAAGTAAGCTGAAAACCTCATATAAGCTTTCAGTTGCTTGTTTTGGATTGATTTCAACCGCGCGGCTTAAATAAGGCATGCCTTGATCCGCCGATGCTTCAAGATGAAGGACTAAAGCCACGACCTGTGCATCGAGATTGTTGGGATCATACAGTGCCCATAAGCTGGAAAGCGCTAATCCTGCTTTTTGATCCTGATGTTGAATGGCAAGCAGGGTGCTTTGTTCCGCAACCGCGGCATTTTTCGTTAGGCGTATAACATTTATATATTGTTCGAGTGCTATCTGCGTGAAGCCTCGGCCCTCTGCAATAGTTGCCACAAGTAGTGGATAGAGGGCATCGCTTGCACGTGCAGCAGTAGGCATCATCGCCAAGAAGCCGATAAGCAGATATACTCTGAAAAGGTTACCTAATGTGCTCACTGTTTTAGATCCATGGTGAGTTCTGTTTCACGATTCATCGGCGGGTCAAACGAAAGCTGAAGGGTTCTTGGGTTTTATGTTTTTAATGGCATTGGGTATTAACCATCAACGCGCAGGGGTTGATGTGCGCGGCAGACTGGTTTTTGATGCCAATACAGCCATCGCACAGGGACAAAAATTAATAGAGGCCGGTGTGGTGCGTGCCGTGGTAGTACTGTCCACGTGTAATCGCACCGAATTTTATTGTGAAGCAGCCCATCGTAGGACCCTGAATGATATGCTGATAGGTCACCCTGAACAGCATAATCCTTTGTTGCAACAACAGGCCTATGCCTACGAGGGCTTCGAGGCCGTTCAACATCTCATGCAGGTCACAAGCAGTTTAAATTCACTCATTGTCGGAGAAGCCGAAATTATCGGTCAGGTGAAACAGGCTTATGCGATGGCACAAGCAGCGGGCCTTAGCAGTAAGTATTTGGATCGTTTATTTCAAAATGCTTTTTCTGTAGCCAAAGTGGTTCGAACCCGTACAGCGATCGGTACACATTCTGTTTCGATGGCGCAATTGGCTGCCAAATTAGCCGAGCCTATTTTTTCCAATATCAAAGAAAGCACCGTTTTATTAATCGGGGCTGGAAAATTGGCAGAGGCTATTGCGCGTCAACTCTGTGTGATGGGTGTAAAAAGTATCATGGTTGCCAATCGTTCGCCAGGGCGAGCTTTGGCTTTCGCAGCGATTTTTGCAGAACGTACCAAGGCACGTGGTTTTGGCTTGACACAGATCAAGCAGCATTTATCAGAAGCCGATATTGTTATCAGTGCAACCCGTAGTCCTGTGCCGTTGTTGATGAAAGAACCCATGATAGAGGCTTTGCGCTTACGTAAACGCAAGCCGATGGTTATGCTAGATCTCAGTGTGCCACGCACGATTGATGCGAATATTGCGGATCTCGAAGATGTCTATTTATATTGTATGGACGACTTACACGGTGTCTTAGCCAAGCACCAAGCGCTTAGGCAAGCCGCTGCAAATAGTGCCGAAGCCTGTATTAGAGAGGCTGCCACTGCCTTTATGCAGTGGTTACAAGCCCAAGATTCTTTTAAGACAGTGGCTGTTTTTAGAGAAAAATTTGAATCATTGCGGGATCAACTCCTTGCGGATAGTTTAGATCGCTTAGAACGCGGACACGATCCTGCACAAACACTACAACGTTTGGCCTATCATTTAACCAATCAATTTCTGCATGCACCAACCCATCGTTTGCGTGTTGCTGGATTGAGCGGTGAAAATCATTTATTAACCTTTATCAAAGAGTTATTTGAATTAAACCATGAAATCATCCCTACAAAATAAACTCAATACCCTGGTTTTACGTTATGAAGAACTGGGACATTTGTTAAGTGAAGGCCTTGTTATACAAGACAATGCGCGTTTTATTGCTTTGTCTCGGGAATACGCCGAGCTAGAACCTTTGGTTCAACAGTTTAAAGCCTATCAAGCGGCTTATGATACGATTCTTGCAGTCGAGGAACTGTTAAAAGACACGGATCCCAGTATGCGCTCACTGGCTCAAGATGAATACAAGCCTGCTAAACAAAGGTTGGAAGATCTAGAAAATGCCCTGAATCTCTTATTGTTACCCAAAGATCCCAATGATCATCGCAATATTTATCTAGAAATAAGAGCCGGGACAGGGGGGGATGAAGCGGCTTTGTTTGTCGGTGATCTGTTTAGAATGTACAGTCGCTATGCCGAAAAAAGGGGCTGGAAAGTGGAATGTATCCATCAGAGCATCGGTGAAAAGGGCGGTTTTAAAGAAATTATTTTGCGTTTAATCGGTCAAGGCGTCTATGCCGACTTAAAGTTTGAGTCGGGTGTGCATCGGGTACAAAGAGTGCCACTCACAGAATCCCAAGGCCGGATCCATACCTCAGCCTGTACGGTGGCGGTATTACCTGAAGTGGAAGCGATTGATGAGATCTTGATTAATCAAAATGATTTACGTATTGATACCTACCGTGCCAGCGGTGCGGGTGGGCAACATGTGAATAAAACCGATTCAGCCATTCGGATCACCCATATACCCACGGGAACCGTGGTGGAGTGTCAGGATGAGCGTTCTCAACATAAGAATAGGGCACGCGCGATGGCCTTATTACAATCCCGAATACTCGCAGCAGAGCAGCATAAACAGAATGCTTTAGAAGCCCAAACCCGTCGTGAATTGGTTGGCAGTGGCGATCGCTCCGAGCGGATCCGCACCTATAATTTTCCGCAGGGACGCCTAACCGACCATCGTATTCCTATCACGCTTTATAAGCTACCCGAAATTCTTGAAGGTGATCTGGGTCTTGTGATTGATATCTTAGTGCGTGAGCATCAGATGGATCAATTAGCCACCGTGAGTGAGGAATAGCATCTGTCCTGTCAGTTTACCAGCGCTTTCCGGGTTGGAAAAATCCCATGAACATTGAAATATTATTACAAAGCGAAGAGGCATGCCGCGTCGCACCCCTAGATGCAGAATTGTTATTAGCCCATGTCTTAGGGGTATCCAGAACCCAGCTATTAACCTGGCCCTTACAACCTGTTTCTGAAGCGCAGACCCAAGTCTTTCAAGCATTGCTTCGGCGTCGTGCACAGGGTGAACCCTTTGCTTATTTAGTAGGGACTAAAGAATTCTGGTCTTTACCCCTGATTGTCAATGCGGATGTATTGATACCGCGCCCTGAAACCGAATGTTTGGTAGAAGCACTGTTAACACGTTTTCCTGCAGAGGATCCCTATGCTTATCAGGTGCTTGATTTAGGCACCGGTAGTGGTGCCATTGCATTAGCACTGGCTGTTGAAAGGCCTCATTGGCAAATGATTGCGCTCGATCGCTCAGAAGCGGCTTTGAATGTAGCCAAGCAGAACGCCCACGCTTTATCTGTGGATACCATTCACTGGATAGCCTCGGATTGGTTTTCTGCGCTGCGATCGGAGCGATGCACCGTTGATATTATTGTTAGCAATCCACCTTATATTGAAAAAGGAGACATACACCTTCAGCAAGATGGGCTTGGCTATGAACCCCAAGCAGCTTTAGTGGGGGGGAGCGATGGCTTAAGCGATCTGCATCAGATTATTTGTATGGCTCCTGCTTTCTTAAAACCGGGGGGCTGTCTGGCCTTAGAGCATGGCGCTACACAGGGTTTAGCGGTGCGGCTTTTGATGAAAAAACAAGGATTTACACGAGAAATAACGCTGAAAGACCTTGGCGGCCTGGATCGCCTAAGCCTAGCGTATACCTAAAAGGTTTCCATTGCCTTTATTTTAAGGTAGACTGAGTTTTCAGAGCTGGGGATTTCGTCCTTAAGTTTTTGCTGTAGAGGTCGACTATGTAAGTAAGAGACCCGTGTGCTAAAGCTTGACAGGCAGTCTAAAAGCTTTTAGATTGCGTGTTCAGATTCGTGAAAACACGTGTTATTTTGAAATTAACGTTAATTGAGAGGATACAAACATGAAACAACTAGCAAAAAGTCTTGTTATTGCCGGCGCATTGGCTGTTGCCGGAAGCGCTGTCGCTGATTTCGGGGACATCAATCCTTATATCGGTGCTGATTTATCAGCCACCAGAATGAAAGCTGCAGGACCTTACAGCAGCATTGCGCCTAAGAGTTTTCCAGGTGCAAGTCTGTACGTTGGTGCAAAGTTTCATGAAAACTTTGGTCTAGAAGCCGGTTACAACTGGACGAAGACAAAGAGCACAACGGTCAATATTCCAGCAAACTTTGATGGTGCAAGAGTTGCTCCTTATAGCACCGTACAGAATGGTGCTAATGTTAAATTACGTCGTAACAGCAGCTTCGTTGATGTGGTAGGATTCCTGCCCGTGATGGATTGTGTAGAGCTGACCGGTTCTGTCGGTTATGGTTATGTGATGCCAAAATTGAGCATGAAGACCGCAGCTGGCGCAGCTATCACCGGTTATGACCTTAAAAACCAAAGCGTAGTACGTTTAGGTCTTGGTGCAAACTACATGGTAACCGACATGGTTGGTGTAAGAGCTAAATTAGGTTGGGAAAGCACAGGTGCTACCCAGTTTAAGAAAACTCAAAATCACCAAAATGTAATGGCAGCCAGTGGCGCACAGACAAAGAGACCTTTGAAAGACAGCACATCGCTGAACATCGGTGCCTTTGTAAAGTTCTAAGCTAAAAACTTTAGAACGACTCTAAAAACCTGGTTTGGTAACAAACCAGGTTTTTTTTTGCTTCCTTGCTTATACTCAGGTAAACAACGGAGGTTAAGCATGAAGCGATTACAGATCCTGGTCTTATTCGTATCTTGGCTAAGCGCATCATCGCTTTACGCCTTGAGTAAACCTTATTTAGCTGAGAACCCCAACTATTTAGGTAATCAATCAGAATGGGATACCTTTGCGGGTTTCGATTTTAAACAAAGCTGGATCCCCTCTGAAGCTCTCTGGAAGCCTTTAGTCACTGCCACAGCACCCGGTATAGGTTTCTATGCAGGGCAACGCGTGCATCCCTATATTGCCTGGGAATTAGGCTATGGCTGGGGTATCGATAAATCCAAGAATATGCTGGTACCTGCCAACACAGCTTTTGCGGGTGTTTTAAATACGGGTGCAGCAGCAGCCACACTCAAAGGCAGGTTACATTTAAAAACGGCCTATGCCGATCTGAATATTTTGCTTCCATTGAATAAGGCAATGGATCAAAGCCCCGAATTGGTATTCTCTGTGGGTGTTGCCATGATTAAACCGGCTTTAAATATCAGCGTTGTTAATAGCAGTGACGCAAGCCTTGCCTCACTTAGCACCTTAAAGGGCAGTACGCATGGTGCGGCGCGTGTGGGTCTAGGGATCCAAAGCTTTTTGGTAGGGAATGTGGGCATGCGGTTGATGTGGCGTTTTGAAAATACCCAGGTTTTACGCATTAATAATGTGGTCAACCCCAACTTTGCGTCTTTGCTTCGCAATGGCCAGAGTGTGAGCTTGGGTTTATTTATGCGATTGTAGGGGCAGCCCTCACCCCCCGGCCCTAACGGGGCCGGACCCCTCCCCCGCAAAGCGGGGCGAGGGGCTCGCTATAGGGTAGTAGAATACGCGGTGACCTGTTGTTATAATTGACGCATGAAATGATCACCAACCCTATACCGATTATCAACGAATTTATGGATATAAACTTTATTCCGCTTGCAGAATCGCATTTTCCCTTATTGCTTCAATGGCTTGAGATGCCACATGTGAAGCAATGGTGGGATCAGGATGTGTCCTACACAATCCAAAAAGTTCAAGAAAAATATGGAAGTTATGTGCAAGAGTATAAATCTATAGGTGGTATTCACAAACCCATCAGAGCATATATTATTTGCTTGAACAATCAACCTATTGGCTATTCAAGCTAGTATTGCATTAGAAGTCATTTTTAAAAAATGTTTTTTAAAAACCGATAAACTGTGGTTATTTGGATCGCGCGTTGATTTAAATAGAAAAGGTGGAGATATCGATCTCTACATTGAAACCCATCTTAAAACAGCAAATGAAGCAGCTGATATGAAATTAAAATTCATTACGGGCTTACAACATGTTATTGGCGAGCAGAAAATAGATGTAGTTCTAAATATTGTGAATATTTCAAGTCCGTTGCCAATTTATACGATTGCAATAACTGAAGGAGTAGGTATAATATGAATAAATTAGAAGAAATGTTTAAAGTGTCAGAAATACATGCCAAACGAATAACTCTGGCTTTAATCGAATTAAAACCTCTATTTCCTTTAAACCAAGAAAAAGTGCTAAATCTGTCTAATCAGAATCTATTATGGATAGAACTATTAATCAGTCGATTTTCGAAACTCCAAGATTTTATTGGTAGAAAAATGATTGATGAATTTTTACGAATGACGAAAGACTACTCAGAAAATCTAACGATGGTTGAAAAATTAAATAAACTTGAATGTTTAGAGATCATAGAAAGCGCAGATTTATGGGAGCAAATGAGAGAGGCTAGAAATCATATTGCACACGAATATCCCGATGAGCCAGCCTTAACTGCAAAATACCTGAACCAGATTTTTTATTTTGCACCAAAATTACTACAGATATTAGATAGAATAAAAAACCGGATAATCTCTCAAAAAAACTTTATTTGAAATACGGCAAGTATCGGAGCGAGCCCCTCGCCCCGCTTTGCGGGGGAGGGGTCCGGCCCGTCCAGGGCCGGGGGGTGAGGGCAAAATGGGTACAGGCATAGGGGTATGTTAGTGCTGAGCGAGTTTATCCCTTAAAATCTGATTAGCCATTTCTGGATGAAGGTTACCACCGC
>JAGOUJ010000016.1 GCA_018061325.1 Gammaproteobacteria bacterium | reverse complement strand
TTGATAGTTATTTCCGCGTCCCATTTTCTGAGTCTCTATTTGGGTCTTGAGCTAATGGTTCTACCGCTTTATGCGCTGATTAGTTTGGATAGACAAGGGCGATCGACTGAGGCTGCACTAAAATATTTTTTATTGGGTGTATTGTCTTCGGCTTTTTTATTGTATGGCATTTCATTGTTGTACGGTATAACGGGTCATTTAAACCTAGAATCGGTCCTGCAGGCACTCAGTTTGGATCTCATCCATAAGCCAGCCTTGGTGGGGAGTCTGGTTTTTATTTTGGTTGCTGTACTCTTTAAGTTGGGCGTGGTGCCTTTTCATGTATGGTTACCCGATATTTATGAAGGCTCTGCTACACCGGTTACCTTATTTCTAAGCACATTACCTAAAATAGCTTCTTTTGCCTTTGCAATACGGTTATTTCATGGTTTATTACCGCAGTTAGCGCAGTTGAAGAGCATACTGATAATAGTAGGGCTGTTGTGCTTATTATTAGGACATCTTGGTGCTATCACCCAAAGCAATCTTAAGCGAATGCTTGCTTATTCGGCCATTGCACAAATGGGTTTTATCGTTTTGGCATTCATGTTGGGTTTAACCCAAGGTTTTGCTATAGCCCTTTATTATTTATTAATCTATGTGATAGCCGTGTTGGGGTTCTTAGGTGCACTAAGTTTTTCAGGGGATGATTCGGCAGAAGCGGATCAGCTCGAAAGTTTGGAAGGTTTAGGGCAGGCACATCCATGGTTTGGCTGTGTCATGATAATCATTTTACTGTCTTTAATCGGTATTCCACCTTTTGCCGGATTTTATGCCAAATTATGGGTTATCAAAGCATTGATGAGTGCAGGACTTTTAAGCGTTGTGCTCCTAACCTTAGTATTAACCGTGGTGGGTGCTTTTTACTACTTAAGGATCATCAGTCTGATGTTTTTTAATACGCGCACACTGGCAGTGCCAAGGGTATTCTCTGCCATGCAAATAGGGATCTTTTCTTTGAATGGCCTCGCCTTATTGCTACTGGGTATTTTCCCAGCCCCTCTACTCTCGTTGTGTAACAGCCTACTATTTTATAGTTTCAGATAAGGTCAATAAGCTTGCAGATGATGTGAATTAGTTTATAGTTTAGGTAACCGCCTAACAATAGGACTAAGCTTCCCATGATCACTAAAACCTGGCATACAAGGCTCTTTGATGCACTGAAAATATCAAGGGGGCTGGTAGCAGGACAAAAGCTATCCGACACTTTCGAAGAGGCCTTTCCTGTGGGGTATCAGGAAAATTTTTCGATAGAAAATGCGGTATCAGATATCAATTATTGCGAAAAATTAAGCCTTCAACACCGTCTTGAAATGAACCTTTACCAGCATGACAATGAAATGGATACCATGGTTCATTTCAAGTTATTAAGTCTGGGTCTTAGTGTGATGTTATCGGATGTGGTGCCCATCTTAGAAAAGATGGGTTTTCGCATTATGAGTGAAAAATCCTATGAGATAAAACCAAAAAATCGCGAAGTGATTCTTCTTAACGACTATCGTATGATTTACAAAAAAGATAAGCCTATTTCGCTAGATGCGGTTAAAAAAAATTTCGAAGATGTGTTTAAGAAAATTTGGGAAAAAGAAATAGAGAATGATGGTTTTAATCAATTGGTTTTGTATGCTCATTTAAGTGGGCGTGAAGTCATGATTTTACGTGCCTATGCAAAATATTTATGGCAGGCAGGATTTAATTTTAGTCAAGATCATCTTGAAGAAACCTTTAATGCAAATCCAAGCTTGGCTGCTTTGTTGATTCATTTATTTAAAACACGTTTTGAACCTGGACGTAGTCATCGCGAGCTTGATCTTGAAGCACAAAGAGAGATGATAGAAAAAAATATTGATTGTGTGAAAAATATCAATGAAGACAGGGTCATTCGTCGTTATCTACAGATTATACTAGCAACCATTCGTACAAACTATTATCAAGTTGATGAACAGGGGTTATCAAAAAAACATTTTTCATTCAAACTGAAATCTTCTGATGTGCCAGAATTGCCACTCCCAGTGCCCTTGTATGAGATATTCGTCTATACGGCACGTATGGAGGGCATTCATTTGCGTGCGGCAAAAGTTTCGCGTGGTGGCATCCGTTGGTCAGATCGTCGAGAAGATTTTAGAACAGAGATTTTGAGTTTAATGAAAACACAGCAAGTAAAAAATGCTGTGATTGTTCCTATGGGCGCCAAGGGTGGTTTTGTCTTAAAACAAATCGCTGATAAAATAACGTCTGACGAGATGCGAGCAGAAGTCATCGAATGCTATAAGATTTTTATTCGGGGTTTATTAGATCTCACGGATAATTACCAAGATAATCGTTTGGTTCATCCCTTGAATGTTGTACATTATGATGAAAATGATCCCTATCTTGTTGTGGCTGCCGACAAAGGAACTGCCACTTTTTCCGATACTGCAAATGCCATTGCCAAAGAATATGGATTTTGGCTTTTGGATGCCTTTGCTTCGGGTGGAAAAACAGGTTATGACCATAAAAAATTGGCGATTACAGCCAGGGGTGCTTGGGAATCGGTCAAAAGTCATTTTCATGGTTTGGGTTTTGATCTGCAAAAGCAGAAGATCACAATGATTGGTATTGGAGATATGTCTGGAGACGTTTTTGGTAATGGATTATTACTGTCTAAAAACTTTAAACTGATTGCCGCTTTTAATCATAAAGATATTTTTCTTGATCCCAATCCTGATCCCTTGAAAAGTTATGAAGAACGCAAAAGACTTTTTGAAATGCCACATTCTAATTGGTCGGATTATAATCCAAAGCTTATTTCTAAGGGGGGTGGTGTTTTCTCGCGTTCTGACAAGATGATCGATTTGTCTGTCGAAATGCGTCAAGCTTTGGATATTCAAAAAGAAAAAATAGAAACAGATGAACTCATTCGGATGATTTTAAAAGCACCTGTTGATTTGCTATGGAATGGTGGTATTGGTACCTATGTGAAATCGCGTTCAGAGTCTCATCGTGAAGTAAATGACAAAACGAATGATATGGTGCGTATTAATGGTAGTGATTTACGTTGCAAAGTAGTGGCAGAGGGGGGGAATTTAGGTCTCACGCAGTTGGGGCGTATAGAATATGCACAGCACGGCGGGTGTATTAATACCGATGCTATCGACAATTCAGGTGGCGTGCATTGTTCAGATAATGAAGTGAATATTAAAATATTACTGAACGAGGTTGTTAAGCAGGGGCGCTTAACCGAACAAGAACGTAATCAAATACTCGCAAGCATTCAAGAAGAAGTTGCTGAATTAGTCGTGAGCAATAACGAAGTGCAAACCCAGGCTATTAGCATGGAGGCGTTTAGAGCTTCTGAAAATTTAGACATGCATGGTTATGTTATCCAGGAATTAGAGCAATATCAAAAACTCGATCGATCCTTAGAATGCCTTCCAATCCAGGAAGTCATTGACGCCAGAAAGCTAATCAATCAAGGTTTAACAAGGCCTGAGTTCGCTGTTGTGATGGCCTATTCAAAAATGTCTTTAAAACAAGCTATTTTAGAGTCAAGCGTGCCAGAAGATCCCTATTTTTATGGTGTTCTAGAGCAGGCCTTTCCCAAACCCTTGCGTATTCCTTTTAAAGAATATATGTCGGGTCATCGTTTAAAGCGAGAAATTATTGCTACACAATTAAGTGGTCATCTTATTAACAACATGGGTGTTAGTTTCGTGACGCGCTTAAAAGATGAGACGGGTTCCAATGCCGCCGATATTCTTCGTGCTTATATCGTTTCCAGTGAAATTTTTAATGCTGAAATGCTTCAAAAAACCATTAATAATTTAAACGGCTCGGTGAGTATTTCTATACAATATACAATGTTGCATGAGCTCAATCGTCTTTTAAGGCGTAGTACACGTTGGTTTCTTAGAAAGAAAAACAGAAATATTGATATCACGAAAACGATTGATCGCTTTGCTTTAAAAATAGATTTGATCGGCAAGGCCCTACCCAGTTTAATCTCAGATTACGATGCTGATACACAGCCGGCCATCACTTATTACACAGAAGCGCATGTGCCTTTGGCATTAGCAACCGATATTGTTAGCTTTAATAGTATGTTTTCGGCACTTGATATTGTGGAGGCTGCAACATTAAAACAGTTTCCGGTGGACCAAATGGCTATGGTTTATTATGAAATTGGCAAACGATTAGGACTTGGCTGGTTTAGAGAGCTTATTAAAAAGCAACCCGTCCATAATCATTGGGAAGCTTTGGCTCGAGCAAGTTTTATGGATGATTTGGATCGTCAGCAACGTTATTTGGCCATGCGTATCATGCGGCAAGCCTTCGATGAATCTAACATGCATGTATGGATCGATCACTGGTTATCACAACATCAAACGGTGCTCACACGCTGGGAGCATTTTCGATCGGAACTCAAGCGTACACCCGTTATTGATTTCACAATGCTTGCAGTTACACTCAGAGAGCTCTTGGATATGACACCAAGCAATCCTTAAGCTGGCTTTCTTAGCCTTAGTATCTCATCCAATCAGTTTTTCTGAAGGGGATGAGGGGTGTCGATTCCAGGGAGGGTCAATCGTCAAATACAGGGATGTATGTCCCCGAATACCATTCGGAAAAACTGATTGGATGAGATAGATGAGATACTAGCTTGGCAGCCCAGGGTTTTTTTTAGGTATTGTCCTTATGAAAGCTAAAGTGCTAGACTCATGCCTTCTGTATTCAACCCGGATATTCATTATTATGATGAGCCTATTTCGCAAGAAGCCTACCGAACATCCTGCGGCAGACAGTGGTTTAAAACGCTGTTTATCGGCCTTTGATCTTACGCTTATCGGGATCTCTGCCATGGTAGGTGGGGGTATCTTTGTACTGATTGGTATTACCTCTGCAACCACCGCCGGGCCTGCTGTGATGCTTTCTTTTGTGATTGCAGGTATTGCTTGTTCTTTTGCAGCCTTGTCTTATGCAGAATTATCAACCTGTATTGGTGGTTCTGGTAGTGCCTATGGTTATGCCTATGCAGGCTTAGGCGAACTGATTGCTTGGATTGTGGGTTGGGATTTGCTGTTGCAGTACGCCATTGGTGCCTGTGCGATCTCTATTGGTTGGTCTGGTTATTTTATCGATTCCCTAAGAACCTTAGGCATTCATGTGCCAGTGTATTTGACAACCTCTTATTTTGAAGGCGGTTTTGTTAATCTTTTTGCGATGATCATCATTCTCTTGTTAAGCAGTATTTTAACATTGGGTGTAAAGAACAGTGCGCGTTTTAATACTTCCATTGTTTTTATTAAATTGGCTGTCATTGCACTGTTTATGGTGACGGCTGCTTTTAATCTCAAAACAAGCCATTGGCATCCTTTTATGCCTTTCGGTTTTCATGGGGTAATAGAAGGTGCAGCGCTGGTCTTTTTCGCTTTTCTTGGTTTTGATGCGGTATCAACCGCGGCCGAAGAGGCCATTAATCCGCAGCGTGATCTAGCGATCGGGACGATTGCGACCTTAGTGATTTGTACCTTGCTTTATATACTGATGTCGGCTTTATTGACGGGCATTGCCCCTTATACAGAACTCAATGTTAAATCCCCCGTGGCCGACAGTATTTTAAACTTAGGTTATCCTTGGATTGCCAATATTATTGCGGTTGGCGCTGTTATAGGCATGACCTCCGGAACCTTAATACTTATTTATGGCTTAACACGGGTTATTTATTCCATGTCCAAAGATGGTTTATTACCGGGTAGTTTTTCAAAAATCTCTACCAAGACCCATACGCCTGTGCGTATTATTAGCGTCTGTGGTATTAGTTTGGCTTTGATGGCTGGTTTTCTGCCTCTGATGGCCGTTGCCGAGTTGGTCAATCTTGGAACGATGGCTGCTTTTGCCATGGTTTGTCTTATAACGCTTTGTTTGCGCTATACCAAGCCTGATCTGCCACGTCCTTTTAGAACGCCCTTTTGTCCCTTTGTACCCTTATTAGGTGCAGCCTCCTGTATCTATCTCATGACGAATCTTTCCAAGCTTGCTTGGATCCGATTTATGGTTTGGATGGCGATTGGGACGGTTGTTTATTTCTGTTATGGCTACTCTCATAGCAAATTAGCAAAAAAGTCTTAAAAATCTTGTTTTTGACAGCCCTACGACTAAGCTAATAAGAGGATAGTGCTTTTATAGACTGGGTAGGGTGTGATCAGACAGAAAATAGCGAAAAAAATCGTACAGGCTGCTAGTCTCTGGCTTTTAAAGAATGCCCCCCCCAGACATAGGCATTTGTGTGATTTTCCCCAAATTTGTGAAAAAGTATTGCCGGGGGATGTTTTATTAGTCGAAGGCAGAAGCCGTGCCAGCCAAATTATCAAACTAATGACCCAAAGCCCTTGGTCTCATGCCATGCTCTATATCGGTCGGCCGGCGGATATTTGGGATACTAAACGACGTATTCATATCCAACGAAGCCTCTCAGTAACCTCGGATACCCAATTACTGATTGAAAGTGAGCTGGGCTATGGCACGATTGTCTCTGTTTTAGAGAAATACAAAAATGATCATATTCGTATTTTAAGACCTCAGGGATTGTCGGCAGAAGATACCCAAAAAGTGATAGGCTATGCGATGAGTCGGATTGGTGCCGATTACGATATTCGACATATTATCGATCTGGGGCGTTTCCTCTTACCCTGGCATTTATTTCCCAGCAAATGGCGTACTTATTTGTTTGAACAGGGTGCTTCTAAACCGACAGAAGATATTTGCTCATCGATGATAGCCCAAGCCTTTCAAAGCATTAACTTTCCTATTCTACCCGTTTTTACACGCGATGAAGCACAAAATTTAGAACTCGTAGAACGTAATGCCCGTTTTTTTACACCCAGTGATTTCGATTTTTCACCGTATTTTTCTATCATAAAATACCCTGTTTTTCCCGTGGATCAACAAGCGTATTATCGTGATTTACCGTGGAAAGAAGTCGCTGACACAGAAGAAACGAAGAACCTTCCAAAGATAGTAGATTAACTACGTCAATACAAACATGCCTATCTGCGAAGAAAAATGCTATTCTGCAAGCCAGTAGCATGATACAGGGAGGCTCAGATGATGTTAAAAGTACAGAATAAAGCACCTGCTTTTTGTTTAGAGGGTGTTGATCATCAGACTCATACGGTCGCTGAGCATCTGGGTCACTTTGTTGTTATCTATTTCTATCCCAAAGATGATACCCCTGGTTGTACCCTCGAGGCCTGTGCTTTCAGGGATGCAGAAGAAGCTCTTCGTAAAAACGATTGCGTTGTTTATGGTATCTCGAAAGATAGTAGCGACAGCCATGCAAAATTTTTGAAAAAATATGATCTAAACTTTATTTTATTAAGCGATCCGGATTTAAGTGTTCATAAAGCCTATGGTGTTTTGGAAAATACTAAAACAAAACGCACCACTTTTTTGGTTGATCCACAGGGCTATATTATTAAAATATGGCCGAATGTACGTGTTGAAGGACATGTCGATGACATTCTAGAAACCCTAAAAGCCTTGTCCTAATCACTTTTATGCATAAAGACGAACATCTACGAAACGAACGTTACTTATGGATAGCCTTAGGGTTAACCACGACCTTTATTAGCATTGAGCTGATGGGTGCGCTCTATAGTAAAAGTTTGGCTTTATTGTCGGATGCTGCGCATCTTTTGACCGATGCAGCGGCCTTGGTTATTTCGATTGCTGCCATGCGTTTTGGGAGACGAGAACCTGATGCCAAACGCACCTATGGTTATTATCGATTCGAAATTTTAGCAGCCGCTTTTAATGCGATAGTTCTTTTTTTAGTGGCTTTTTTTATATTTTTGGAAGCCTATAAACGCTTATTTACGGTGCATGCTATTCATACCAGCAGTATGTTAGTCGTTGCCAGTTGCGGTTTTTTGATTAATTTACTATCGGTACATCTATTACGCGCGCCAAGCCAACAAAGCCTGAACATTAAAAGTGCCTATATTGATGCACAGGCCGATATGTGGAGCTCTTTAGGCATTATTATTACCGCAGGTTTTATACACTTCACAGGATGGCAGTATGTTGATTCTATCATGGCGATTGCGATTGCATTGTGGATTTTACCGCGTACTTGGACCTTGCTTAAAGAAAGCATTAACATTTTACTGGAGGGGGTTCCGGAAGGGATCGATCTTGCCGACATCCATAAAGCCTTATCCAGCTTAGCAGGCGTTATAGAGGTGCATGATATACATGTTTGGGCCTTAACGAACAAAAAAATTAGTTTGACAGCTCATATTGTTATTCAACCCACGATACAGCCAGACGATTTGCTACGCGCGGTAGGGCGCTGCTTAGAGGATGGTTTTCAGATCACCCATTCAACCATTCAGATGGAACATGATCGCTGTAGCCATCAAAAAGGGATCTAGAAGAGAAGTTTTTTGGAGGAATCCAAAATCTTTGCTAGAATTAGGACACGTTTTGATCAATAGGTTGGGGGTTTTTGTGCATCATATTAAAAAGATAATCAGTTTGACTTTGTGTATCTGCCTGTTAATGGGATGTGCGGGTGCTGGACCTAAGCAAACCGGAGGGCAACTGGTCGGGGGGGTCGCTGGCGCACTCTTAGGCTCTCAGTTTGGTAAGGGTAGCGGTCGCTTGATAGGGGTCGCCGTAGGTGCTTTGGCGGGTTCCTATTTAGGGGGTAGCATCGGACATCATTTTGATGAGAAAGATAAAGAGTTGTCCCAGCAGACTATGTCTGCAACCTTAGAGCATGAGCCTGACAATAAGACGCGCGGCTGGAAAAATCCCAATAACGACCACGCTGGTAGCTTTACCGTTACAAAGACTGAAACAATGCCTGGCAATAAGGTTTGTAGAGATTATGTCCATCAAGTAACGATCGATGGAAAGCAGGAAGCTGTGCATGGGCGTGCCTGCCGTGATGTACGCGATGCACGTGCCGATTGGCGAATCGTCGACAATGATGCCTAGCCTGAGCGTTTAGCCTGCGGCTGCTGTGGTTTTGCCCCCTTTTCTAAAAGGGGGGCGCCCGTGGGGTTGTGGGGATTTTTCGGATCTGCAGGCTGTTTGAGTGTGCTCTGAGAAAAAGAAGCCAGTAAGGCCGATATCTCCTGAGCGTTTAGCGGATCATCCTGTGCACTGTCGGCAGCTTGCTTCTTTTCAGGGTCTGTAATCCATTGAAAAGCTATGCTACATTCTTTGGCTAAGGCCATTTCTTCTTGCAAAAGCTTTTCCAAAGCTTCTAAATTTCGTAATCGTCTTTTTAGACGTAATCGCCTTTGTTTGAGCCACAGTAGCCATTTTCTAAGACGTTTGGCGCGAAGCATCATCATGAGCCCGATTTTGCCTGCCCCTTGCTTGGCATCAAAGCTCGGATTGTTTTCATGCAAAGCATGGTTGAGCGTTTGGATCAGCCCCCGTTTTTTAGCGCCGCGTTTTTTTCTTGTAAGTGCACGTATTAACTTTGCCATTTTTTAGATCCCATCTCAGTCATAGGAGGACTGAAAGATTGGACCCTTGATCAGGCAAAAAGTTTTAATCGAGCAGGCTGGTAGCGGCCAATGTGTTAGGATCTTCTAGGGTGGCATCCGAAATGGCTTCTGGATTGTCTGCTTCTTCTTCGGTATCTCCATCCAGTACCCTATGCGCCTTTTTAAAATCAAGCGCTTTTTCCCACTTGGAGATTACAATGGTTGCCACGCCATTGCCAATGAGATTGGTAATGGCACGAATTTCGGACATAAACAAATCAACCCCTACCAGCAAGGAAAGTCCTGCAACCGGTAAGGTATCCATTGTAGAGAGGGTAGAAGCCAAGGTTATAAAACCGCCACCGGTTACAGCCGCTGCACCTTTAGAGGTCAGCATGAGCACACCGAGTAGTGATAACTGTTGATATATAGAGAGATCGACATTAAGGGCTTGTGCAATAAAGATAGCGGCCATCGTAAGATAAATAGAGGTACCATCTAAATTAAAAGAATAACCCGTTGGAATCACCAAACCTACGACGGATTGGGAACAGCCCATATTTTCTAATTTGCTAATCATACGGGGCAGGGCGGCTTCTGAAGAAGAGGTTGCAAGCACAATAAAAATTTCTTCTTTAATATAACGTATAAATTTCCAAATACTAAAACCGGTTGAACGTAAAATAGGTCCCAGCACCAAGATTACAAATAGTAAACAGGTAAAACCAAGACCTAGTAAAAGCTTTCCTAAGGGTAAGAGGGTCGCGAAACCATATTTCCCCACGCTAAACGCCATAGAGCCACAGGCGCCAAAAGGCGCAAAACGCATGATAATAGCAATAACGCCAAAAAATACATGCGAGCTCTGATCGAGCACTTTGACCAGCAATTGTCCTTTATCGCCAAAGTGGGAGAGGGCAATACCAAATAAAACTGAGAATAAAAGAACTTGTAAGATGCTACCTTCTGCAAAAGCACTGACGGCAGTATGTGGAATAATGTTTAAGAGAAAATCAACGGTGCTTAGGCCTTTGGCTGCCGCCGCAGCATAGGTTGAAACATTTTGTGTCGTAAGGCTTGCGGGATCGACATTTAAACCCGCGCCAGGTTTATAGAGATTGACGACGACTAAGCCTAGCAGCAGGGCAATCGTTGAAACCACTTCAAAATAGATAAGCGCTTTTAAGCCAACACGACCCACTTCTTTCATATCGCCCATTTTGGCGATACCCACGACGATCGTGCAAAAGATAATCGGGGCTACCATCATGGTAATGAGGCGGATAAAAGCAGCCCCAAGCGGTTTTAATTTGATGGCGATATCGGGTAAAAAACAGCCCAGCAAAACACCCACTAAGATGCCCGCTAAAACCTGAAAATATAAACGCTGATATAATGGTTTTTTCATGTCAGTTAATTACCTTGTTTAACCTAACAAGCTACAGTGTAACCACTTCGGGCTTTAAACACCACAGGATAGGGGGGATGCATTTAGGTTGAGTGCCTTATTTTCTTAAAGAGCTTTTGCTTATCACGCTGCCAGTCCTGATCCTTTTCAGCGCTACGCTTATCATATTGTTTTTTGCCCTTGGCAAGACCAATGGCTATTTTGATGTGACTTTGTTTCCAGTAAAGGTTAAGGGGAATCAAGGTATAGCCCCGACGCTCTATCAGCCCGACTAAGGTGTCGATTTGCTTGCGATGCAGCAGTAACTTACGGGTGCGGGTGGGATCGGCCTGCACATGGGTAGAGGCCGATAGTAGGGGGCTAAAATGAGCGCCAATCAACCAGGCCTCCCCCTTTTTAATGAGTACATAGCTCTCTGCAATCTGGGCCTTTCCTGCGCGCAGACTTTTAATTTCCCAACCCTGTAAGACCAAGCCCGCCTCATAGCGTTCTTCAATGCTATAGTCGTGGGAAGCTTTGCGATTCGTAGCAATATCTTTCATAATGCGGCCATTGTAGCTGAAATAATGTTTTTAAAGCGAGCAATTGTAGGGGCCGGGATCACAGCCGGCCCTGTATGTGCAGGGGGATGTTGTCCATGTTAAGCAAAATCACTAAAACCATAACGCTTCCCTATAGCCCTGCACAGATGTTTAGTTTAGTGGATAGGGTAGAGGATTACCCGCTTTTTGTACCCTGGTGCTTAAATAGCCAGGTCCATAGTCGTAGCACTGAGCAAGTTCGAGCAAGCATTCAAGTGGGTAAGGGAGCCTTAGGTTATTCTCTCACTACCCTGAATCGCTTAGAGCCCGATAAGCATATCGCTATTCAACTCGTTGCAGGACCCTTTAAACATTTGGAAGGGTTGTGGCAATTTGAACGAAGCCCCGAAGGTTCTAAAATATCACTCCACTTAAGCTTTGAATTAAATCTATTGCTTCGTAGGGCCTTAGAACCTTTTATAGAAAAAATCGGCGATCGGATCATGCAGGCTTTTTGTGAAAGGGCAGCCGTATTGTATGGATAGTATCACAATAGAAATTGGCTATATTTTTCGAGAAAAACCGATATTGTTAGAACGATCCGTTTTATTAGGGACAACTATTTTAGAAGCTTTAAAGGCTTTGATCACAGAACAGCTGGCATTACCTTCAAGCATGCTTGAGCCTGAAACTTTAGCGGGGCATGTAGGACTCTTTGGAAAACAAAAGCCTTTGAACACGGTGTTGAAAGCCGGTGATCGCATCGAAATCTACGATCCTTTGCTGCTTGATCCTAAAGAGGCACGTCGGTTGCGGGCGCTAACGCTGCGGGCAGGTCGGCCCCCTTTTAGAAAAGGGGGCACAGTGAAGGCCTAGGATTTATGTACAATCCTGGATAATTTGTCGCCCTTAAAGAAAAGCGATAGCGATTTTTCTTGGATAGCACCACCCTGACCAGGCTTTAGATAATAGTAATAATCCCAGCGGTCTTTCTCGAAAAAGTGAGAAAGCGCTGGGGTGCCCATCAGTTCCACCACGGCAGATTTTTCCATACCCACTTTAAGCTGGGTGAGCATTTCTGGTGATAGATAATTACCCTGGCGTACATCGATGCGAAAAATGCGTGGAGGAAAGCTACAGCCCGCAAGTGGCATGAAAGTAACAGCGAGCAGTATAAGCGTTAGATTTTTTAAACAAAACATTAAGTCGTTCCTCTAAATTCAATACCCTAAGTAATCCTTCTCCCGCTTTGGGGGACGCGTGCGGTCGGCTCTGCCGACAAAGGGTGGCGCGGAGCGCCGGGTGAGGGTTCATCATACCCCATCCCTTAAACCGCTTCCAATAATTCCTTGGCATGCTCTAAACCAGAGGCTGTGATGCGTGATCCACCCAAAATCCGAGCGATTTCTTCAACACGTTGGGCGGGGCTTAAGATTTCAACATGGCTTAGGGTGCTATTCACCGTTTGATCTTTCACAATCCGATAGTGATGGGTACCCATAGCCGCCACTTGGGCTAGATGGGTTACACACAATACCTGTGTTTGATCGGATAATTGCCTGAGCAATAGCCCTACTTGGCTGGCTGTTTTGCCACTGATCCCCGCATCAGCTTCATCAAACACCAAGGTAGGGGTGGTCCATTGGGTTGCTGTGATCAGTTGGATCGCAAGGCTGATTCGTGATAATTCCCCACCGGATGCGACTTTCTTTAAAGGTTGTAAGGGCAATCCCGGGTTGAGCGTGACTTGAAAAATAACCTGATCCAAGCCATGTGCTGTAGGTACTGCACTGGGGGTTGGTTCAATGCTGATTTTAAACTGCGCCTTCGGCATGGCGAGTTTTTCTAAAATGCTTAAGATAGATTTTTCCAAAACAAGCGCCGTTTTTTGGCGACTATGGCTTAACTGTTGGGCAGAGGTGTTATAAGCCTTCAGTGCCAGGTCTTTTTCTTGTTCGAGTTTTTCTAAGCGATCGGCGGCTGTTTGAAGTGTGGAAAACTCAGCACGCAATTGCGCTTGGTGTTCAAGGATCTGTTCACTTGGGATCCGATGTTTTCGAGCCAGGGTATGAATGGCATTTAAGCGTTGTTCAATCTGTTGTAAGCGGGCTGGATCGATCGTTAAACGCTCGTTAAAATCAGCTAATTGTGCAACCCCTTCTTCCAAATGGATGCTGGCTGTTTTAAGAAGCTCAGCACAGGTGCGTAGTTCGGGGTTTGCAGAGGTTAAGCGATTTATTTGCTCGATAGCATGATGAAGGGTGCTGAGCATGTCTTCCGTATTATCGTTTTTTAGCGTATTGAGAATAATCCCTGTACTTGTAATAGTACCTTCAGCTTGGGATAAACGGTTATGATCTTTTTCGAGGGTTTCAACTTCATGCACCTGTAGTTGCAAAGCGTCTATCTCTGCTAATTGATAACTTAAGAGTTTGAGGGTCGCTGTTTGATCTTGGGCCGCACGACATAATTCATAGTCTGATAAAACCCGTTGATACGCCGCATAATCCGATTGTACTTGTGCAGTCAGTGTGGTGTGTTTTGCAAAATCATCCAGCAAGAAACGCTGATGTTCGGGTTTTAAAAGCGCTTGATGTTGGTGCTGTCCATGCATGCTCGTAAGGTATTCTCCCACCGCACGCAGCTGTTGCAAAGAAACTAATCGGCCATTAATCGTGGCCTTGGAAGGGCCCTCTCGGTAAATGATACGTCGAATAACACAGGTTGGCTCCTCGGTTTCCAGGCTCTGCGCTTGAAGCCAAGTCATCACCAAGGGTAGGTGCTTTACATCGTACAGGGCTGAGATCTCTGCCTTTTCAAAACCATTCCGTATCATATCATGATCGGCCCGATCGCCAAGGACCAAGCCTAAGGCCTCTATAAGCACGGATTTACCTGCACCCGTCTCGCCGGTAAAGACGGTCATACCCGGATAAAAATCCAGGTCTAAGGCCTCCATAACGGCTAAATGACGTACCGAAAGATGTCTTAACACACGCGATCCTCAGGGTAGAAAATACCTCTCCCCACGAGGGAAGGGTAAACGCACCCTAAGTGTCTCAGTCTTAGAGGATTGCTGCAAGTAGGGGCCGGGATCGAGGCCGGCCCTGTCCCTTCGTGTGGCCATTCCCCCCCCCTTGAATTCTTTATACCTGCCCCCATCTGTGACACTATAAGGCTTTACATTAGACTAAGTTTAAAAACTTATTTTTTTAGACCAGAAACTGGGAGAGACCCGTGAGCACACAAGAATCAGAAGAATTGGCTTCAAAGCTAGAAGCAGCGACAGAAGACCTGAATGCGGCGCAGGCACAGAGCCTTGAAGATCTACAGCGTTCTTTGGAAGAAGCAAACCGTAAGGCTTCAGAAAACTGGGATTTATTTTTAAGGGCAAGGGCTGAGGGTGATAACATTCGCAGACGCGCGGTACTGGATGTAGAAGGGGCGCATAAGTATGGGATAGAAAAATTCGCCCGAGAGCTTTTAGGCGTGGTAGACAGTTTAGAGCAGGGTTTAACCATGACTGCGACGTTGGGCTTAGAACAAGAAGGAACTGTACAATCACTGAGAGAAGGTACAGAACTGACACATAAGCTGCTTTTAAGCCTATTGGAAAAATTTGGTATCAAAGCGCTCGATCCCACCGGTCAGGCTTTTGATCCCGAAAAACATGAGGCCTTGTCTACACAGCCGGATGCTAGTGTAGAGCCTAATCAAGTTTTGATGGTGATACAAAAGGGTTATAGCTTACAGGATAGATTACTGCGCCCAGCGCGGGTGATTGTTTCGCGTAAACCTGAGAATGCATAAATTTTTATTGAAAGAGGAGATTTAATATGACGATTATTGGTATTGATTTAGGCACCACCAACTCTTGTGTGGCTGTGATGGAAGGCGGGGTTGCTAAGGTTTTAGTGAATAGCGAAGGTAATCGTACCACGCCTTCTGTCGTGGCTTTTCCGACCGATCCGAACAATAAAGAAAAAATGGTCGGGGATTCTGCAAAGCGCCAAGCGGTGACCAATTCTAAACAGACTTTTTATGGCGTGAAACGGTTAATTGGTCGTAAATACGACGATCCTGTGGTGGGTAAAGATAAGGATATTGTGCCTTATCCTATTGTACGTGCAGATAACGGCGATGCTTGGTTAGAGGTCAATGGACAAAAAATGGCGCCTCAGCAAATTTCCGCCGAAGTCTTAATCAAAATGAAAAAGACGGCGGAAGATTATTTGGGCAAAGCCATTACAGAAGCGGTTATTACCGTGCCGGCTTATTTTAACGATTCTCAGCGTCAGGCGACCAAGGATGCAGGTCGTATTGCTGGTTTGGAAGTGAAACGTATTATTAATGAGCCTACCGCAGCAGCATTGGCCTTTGGTATGGATAAACAAGAAGGGGATATGACCATCGCAGTCTATGATTTAGGCGGTGGAACCTTCGATATTTCCATTATTGATATTGCAGTCGTAGACGGCGAGCATCAATTTGAAGTATTGGCTACCAATGGTGATACTTTCTTGGGCGGCGAAGATTTTGATCTGCGTTTAATGGATTATTTAGTCAATGAATTCCAACGGGAATCAGGGGTTAATTTAAAAAATGATCCAATCGCTTTGCAGCGTTTAAAAGAAGCTGCCGAGCGGGCTAAGATTGAATTGTCTTCCCGCGAACAAACGGAAGTGAATTTACCGTATGTGACAGCCGATGCCAGTGGCCCTAAGCATATGAACATCAAGATTAATCGTGCCAAATTAGAATCATTGGTGGAAGACTTAATTGCTAGAACGGTTGAACCTTGCAAAATAGTGCTGAAAGATGCTGGAAAATCGGCTTCTAATATTGATGCCGTTATTCTGGTGGGTGGTCAGACCCGTATGCCTAAAGTGCAAGAAACCGTGAAAAACTTCTTTGGCAAAGAACCCCGCAAAGATGTGAATCCTGACGAGGCTGTTGCCATTGGCGCGGCCATTCAAGGCGGGGTTCTATCGGGTGATGTGAAGGATGTGTTGTTGTTGGATGTTACGCCCTTATCCCTGGGTTTAGAAACCTTAGGCGGGGTAATGACCAAATTGATCGAGAAAAATACCACAATTCCTACCAAGAAAACACAGACTTTTTCTACTGCGGCTGATGCCCAAACAGCGGTGACTATCCGTGTTTTCCAAGGCGAACGTGAACAAGCCGCAGCCAATAAGCTTTTAGGGCAATTTGATTTATCGGATATTCCACCGGCACCCCGTGGTACGCCACAGATTGAAGTCGCTTTTGATATCGATGCCAATGGTATTTTAAGCGTTTCAGCCAAAGACGTAGCCAGTGGTAAAGAGCAGAAAATTGTTATCAAAGCCTCCAGTGGTTTGAGTGAAGAAGAAGTGAAGCGTATGGTGAAAGATGCCGAAGCACATGCAGAGGAAGATCGTCAATTTCACGCCTTGGTCTCTGCACGTAATCAGGCTGATGCAATGATCCATGCCACTGAAAAATCGCTCAAAGAAATGGGCGATAAAGTCAGTGCAGAAGAGCGTGATAGTATTACAGCGGCCATAGCCGATCTCAAAGAAACGCTTAAATCCAATGATAAGGAAATGATTGAGCAAAAGACGGAAAGTCTGACAGCCGCTTCTGGGAAGATGGCCGAACGCCTTTATGCGCCAGGGCAAGCACAGGGTGCAGAGCAGAACGAACAGACCACAGGTACAGAGAGTAGCGCTTCAGCGGCGGATAAGAATACTGTGGATGCAGAGTTTGAGGAAGTCAAGGAGCATAAATCCTAATGACGAAACAGGACTACTACGCCCTTTTAGGCGTAAGCCCTCAAGCAAGCGAAGCAGAGATTAAGAAAGCCTATCGCAAGCTTGCGATGAAGCATCATCCCGATCGTAATGCAGGGAATAAAGCGTCGGAGGAGCATTTTAAGGCCGTCAGTCAGGCCTACGAAGTGCTCTCCGATCCGAAGAAACGTGCAGCTTATGATCAGTTTGGGCATGCGGCAGTCGATGGTTCGGCCGGTGCAGGTGCAGGGCACCATGCAGGGGCTGAAGGGGTTGATCTAGGCGATATTTTTAGCAGTATTTTTGGCGATCGATTTGGGGGTGGTGCTGGAAGCCGGGGCGCACGTAGCCATGGTATACAAGGTGCCGATTTAGGTTATGTCCTAGAGCTATCACTGGAAGAGGCGGTGCGTGGTAAAACCACGGAGATCCAGGTGTCTACCTGGATAGGGTGTAATCCTTGTAAAGGATCGGGTGCCAAACCGGGCACACAGCCTAAAACCTGTACGACCTGTGGGGGTGCAGGACAAGTACGTGTGCAGCAAGGCTTTTTTAGTTTGCAGCAAACCTGTCCGCACTGTCAGGGTCGAGGCAAAATGATTGGTGATCCGTGTACCCAATGCCGTGGTCAAGGTCGTGTCAAAGATCGCAAAAAGCTATCGGTTCGGATCCCGCCCGGTGTGGATGAGGGGGATAGAATTCGTTTAAGTGGAGAAGGTGAGGCGGGCGCTCAGGGCGGATCGGCAGGCGATTTATACGTAGAATTTCGTATTAAACCCCATGCTATTTTTACACGTGAGGGGATCCATTTACACTGTGAAGTGCCCATTAGCTTTGCAACAGCTGCATTGGGGGCAGATGTGGATGTGCCCACTTTAGAAGGAAGATTAAAACTCAAGATCCCTGCAGGTACACAAAGTGGTCAGACCTTTAGGTTACGTGGAAAAGGTGTTAAATCGATACGCGGGGAAGGTCCAGGTGATCTATTCTGTAAAGCGATTCTGGAAACACCAGTTCATTTAAGTAAACGACAAAAAGAACTATTAACCGAGTTGGACCAAACACTCAGTGCTAGCACTGAAGATGCGAAGGATCATCATCATCCCCAGAGCAAGTCTTGGTTTGAACGTCTTAAGCAGTTTTTTGACGAGACATGATAACGATGACAGTATAAGCTTATTCTCGGAGTGATTCCTTCTCCCGCTTTGCGGGAGAGGGTGGCGCGTAGCGCCGGGTGAGGGTTAAATAGGGAATGATAATGATGAACATTGCATTGAGTGGATCCAAAGGCCGCATGGGGCAGTGTGTACAAGAGGCTATGGCTCAACAGGCACAATACGTGCTATCGGCAGCGTTTTTTAGCGCGCAAAGTGATAAGGCACGTGCACAAGCCTTAGAAAATCCTATTGATGTATGGATAGACTTTAGTCATCCCACCGCGAGTCTGAAGTATTGCGAACTGTGTCGAAAAAAGGGTTGGAGGATGGTGATTGGTACCACCGGATTTTCAGAAGCTCAAAAAGAACAGATTATAGAAGCTGCTAAAACGATACCGATTGTTTTAGCGCCTAACATGAGCATTGGCAATGCGCTTATCTTAAAGATTTTAGCAATCTTAGGGCAATCGACCATGGATTGCGATGTGGGCATTATTGATGTACATCATAAACATAAAAAAGATGCACCTTCCGGTACTGCTTTGGCCATGGCAAAGGTCCTAAACACCGCAAACCCTAAGGGTGGTATGCATGCGGATATCGTTTCCTTACGTTTGGGTGAATCGATAGGTGAGCATCAAATCCTTTTTGCATTGAAAGATGAATCCCTTAATATCACACATACCGTGCATGATCGTCAGGTGTTTGCAGAGGGTGCTTTAAAAGCAGCCCAATGGCTTTTTCGGGTTCAAAAACCAGGCTTGTATACGATGCAAAATGTTCTTGAAGTGTGACCCCCTATTTAGCACCCTCTAAACGCACAGCGAGCTCTCCATCTTCTACGGTGACATGCACCTGCCCTCCACGTGTGGCAAAGGTCCCAAATAATATCTCATTTGCCAGTGGTTTTTTGAGTTTATCACGGACTAATCGGGCCATAGGACGTGCGCCCATGAGCTTATCATAACCATGAAGACCTAACCAATCACGTCCAAATTGATCAACATTTAAGACGACATCTTTTTCTTGTAAACGTGCCTGTAATTCGGTAAGGCATTTTTCTACAATTAAAGCAATCGCCTCTTGTGTGAGAGTTTTAAATTGGATAATTGCATCTAAGCGGTTTCTAAATTCAGGCGGAAAACGTTTTTTAATAGCACCCAGGCCATCGGAAGCATGATTCTGTTGGGTGAACCCCATCGAAGAACGATTCATATCTTCTGCGCCTGCATTGGTGGTCAGTACTAAAATAACTTGTCTAAAATCCGTTTTACGTCCATTGCTATCGGTCAGAAAACCATGGTCCATCACTTGTAGCAGTAGATTGTAAACATCGGAATGTGCTTTTTCTATTTCATCGAGCAGAAGTACACAATGGGGGTGTTTATTTACTTCATCGGTTAACAAACCACCTTTCTCAAAACCCACATAACCAGGCGGTGCACCAATAAGACGCGAGACCGTATGGTTTTCCATGTATTCGGACATATCAAAACGTACCAGATCAATACCCATTAACAACGCCAGTTGCCTTGTGACTTCGGTTTTGCCCGTGCCTGTTGGGCCTGCAAACAGAAAAGAAGCGACGGGTTTTTCAGGATCGGCTAGGCCCGATCGACCCATTTTTATAGCATCTGCCAATACCGACACCGCTTCATCTTGACCAAAAATAACCAATTTTAAATCACGTTCTAAATGACGCAGAACCGTTTTGTCTGAGACAGATACCGATCGCTCGGGGATCCGTGCCATTTTTGCAACAATACGTTCCATATCAGATACATTAATCATTTTTTTGCGTTTATTGGGTGCCAGTAATCGTTGGTAAGAACCCGCCTCGTCAACGATATCAATGGCTTTGTCGGGTAAAAAGCGATCGGAGATATAACGGTTGGCCATTTCAGCCGCGGCACGTAGTGCTGAACAGGAATATTTAACGCCATGATAACTTTCAAAACGCTCTTTGAGTCCTTTGAGTATGCCTACCGTTTGTTCGACAGAAGGTTCGACGACATCGACTTTTTGGAAACGTCGCACGAGCGCACGATCTTTTTCGAAAATGCCTCGGTATTCTTGAAAAGTGGTGGAGCCTATACACTTTAAATCACTCGATGCCAACAGGGGTTTGAGAAGATTAGAAGCATCCATCACACCACCTGAGGCAGCACCTGCGCCAATGATCGTATGGATTTCATCGATAAATAAAATAGCACCTGTTTCGCGTTTTAATTGTTGCAAAAGCGCCTTAAAGCGTTTTTCAAAATCGCCTCTGTATTTAGTGCCTGCTAATAAGGCTCCCAAATCGAGCGAATAAATAGTACTGTTTTTAATTGCATCGGGCACAGTACCTTCGACAACGGCTTTGGCCAAACCTTCTACAATGGCTGTTTTACCAACACCCGCCTCACCCACAAATAAAGGATTATTTTTACGTCTGCGACAAAGAATTTGAATGGTTCTGTTAATTTCATCATCCCGACCCACAAGCGGATCAATTTTACCCATTTTCGCTTGATGATTTAAATTAATCGCATAGCTTTCTAAAGGACTTCTTGCCACTGCATCGGGTGAATTTTCTTCTTCTTGTATAGGATTAATGTCTAAATCCATCGGTTCTTCAAAACGATGAATACCTTTTGCTATATGGTTTAAGACATCCATACGATGAATATTTTCTTTTTTTAAGAAATAAACAGCTTGGCTATCTTGTTCGCTAAAGATAGCCGCAAGCACATTGGCACCCGTGACTTCTTCTTTACCCGATGATTGTACATGGAACACAGCGCGTTGTAAGACACGCTGAAAGGCTAGGGTAGGCTGGGTTTCGCGATGCAGCTCATGGGCCGGAATTAGAGGGGTGGTTTCATCGATAAAAGCCAAGAGGTTTAGTCGTAGATTTTCTATATTGCCACGACAGGCCTTCAAAATATCAAAAGCTGTTGTATTATCCAGTAAACTTAAAAGTAAATGTTCTACCGTCATAAATTCATGTTGTTTATCCCGTGCGTTTTTAAAGGTAAGATTGAGTGTGGTTTCCAATTCTTTACTCAACATAAGGTCCAATCTCCTTGGTTTTATCTAGAGGGTCAATCATCCAATATTCTTGGCCCCATTCTTTCAATGGGCCATACTTCAATGGTAGTCAATATTTAATGAAGTGCTTCATTTTCAAAAAAACGCATCATCGATAGAATCCCAAAACTTGACAGGTCTATCAATAGGGTCAACATTAATAAATAGTCATTGTGTAGGGAAGGATGGCATGGCAACTGAAGGTATCGTTAAATGGTTTAATAATCAGAAGGGCTTTGGCTTTATATGCCCCATTGACGGTGGCGAAGACATTTTTGCCCATTTTTCTGCGATTGTCATGGAAGGCTATAAAAGCCTGAAGACAGGTCAAAGTGTTTTATTTGAAGTCGAAAAAGGCCCCAAGGGTCTGCATGCGATGAATATTGCTATAAATGGGCAATAACCGCTGCTGCAAAAGCAGAAGTACTTAATAATGTAGCGCCTTTCATAAGACGTTCCAGATCATAAGTCACGGTTTTTGCTAGAATAGTCGCTTCCATCGCACGCATGATGCGATGAGCGGCCTCATCCCAGCCCATATGTAAGAGCATCATTTGTGCTGAAAGAATGAGGGAGCTGGGATTCGCACGGTTAAGGCCTGCATGTTTAGGGGCTGTTCCATGGGTAGCCTCAAATAAGGCAATACTATCAGACAGATTAGCGCCGGGTGCCATACCGATACCGCCTACTTGTGCGGCTAATGCATCCGATAAATAATCGCCATTCAAATTGAGGGTTGCAATCACGCTAAATTCTCTGGGACGTAATAAAATTTGTTGAAAAAAAGCATCGGCAATCATATCGTTTATCACGATAGTTTGGCCATTTTTAGGATTGCGTAGTGTATGCCAGGGTCCACCTTCTAGCGGGGTTGCACCAAAGGCTTCTCGGGCCAGCTCATAACCCCATTCTTTAAAGGCCCCTTCCGTAAATTTCATAATATTACCCTTATGTACCAGGGTCACTGTAGGGCAAGCGTGATCAATGGCATATTGTATGGCTTGACGTATTAAGCGCCTACTGCCGTTTTTAGACACGGGTTTAATGCCAATACCACAATGGTCTGGAAAGCGGATCTGGGTGACATGCATGGTTTCTTGCAAAAATTGAATGACCTGTTTAGCCTCTAGGCTATCTGCGGCCCATTCAATGCCCGCATAAATATCTTCAGCATTTTCTCTGAAGATGACCATATTCACAGCCTCGGGTTCTTTGACAGGACTCGGGGTGCCTTCTAAGTATCGTATGGGTCTTAAACAGGTGTATAAATCTAATTGCTGACGTAAGCTTACGTTGATGGATCGGATCCCGCCTCCGACGGGGGTTGTGAGAGGACCTTTGATAGCCACTAAAAACCGTTTAAGGGCATGGAGGGTCTCTTCGGGTAGAAAAGTCGTTGCATCGTAGTGCTGTGTGGCCTTTTCACCGGCATAAATTTCCATCCATGCAATCGCCCGCCTACCCTCATAAGCCTTCAGAACAGCTGCATCCACAACCTGTTTCATCGCAGGTGTGATATCCACACCAATACCATCACCCTCTATGTAGGGAATAATGGGACGATTGGGAACCTCAAGCTTACCCATTTTATTCAAGGTAATGGCGCTACCTTCTGTGGGAACAACAATATTTTGATAATGCATAAAATCCCTCTTAATCTTGCTATAATAACCCATATTGACTATTTGGGCATCTACCTATTTCTACACTATGCTTTTATATAATAGCGGTGAAAGATGTTTTGGGGCGAGATTGATTGATGTTGTTTAAAAAAATATTAATGTGTTTGGTTATGGGTCACTCTTTGGTATTCATCAGTACCAGTCATGCAACCACGGAATCAACCTGGCGATCAGAACGAGCCCTATTCATAGAAGCTGAAAGAAGTCTTCAGCAACGACACTGGGATCGGTATCATCCACTCAAAAAACGCCTCAGTCATTACCCTTTATTAGCTGACTTGCTCTATGCAGAGTATGAACAAAGTCTTGCAACCTTAAGTCCAGAGGTTTTTTATGATTATTTACAAAAATACTCAGATACACCTTTGGCTGAACAATTAAGAGTGCGCTGGCTACAACAGAAAGCAAAACAAGAAAATTGGCAGGCTTTTTTAAGTGCCTATGAGCCTACCGAGGATCTTTCTTTACAATGCCATTATTTATGGGCTTCGCTACAGACGGGTAAAGACCCCGCGATGGTTTTTAAGCAGATTGCCACACTCTGGATGCGTGGCAAAGGGGTGCCTAAAAGTTGTGAGGCAGTCTTTGAGGTTTTTGAAAAAAGTGGGCGTGTGACACGTCCTATGGCGTGGCAACGGGTTAAATTGCTTATACAAGAAGGGAAAAACACGCTCGCACGTAAAATGCGTATTCATTTACAACGTTCCGAAATGGCCTTGGTTGAATTATGGATGAGGGTTCGTCATAACCCCATGCTTGTGACCCAAGCACAATACTTTCAGTCTAAACATCCGGCACATTTAGAAATGCTGGTGGATGGTGTTTCCTTAATTGCCAACAATAACCCTTCGAACGCTATTCGTATTTGGCAGCAGATAAGTACACAGTATCCTTTTACAGAACGTCATTGGGGTTTGGTCGTGCGTGCTATTGGTCTGCGTTATGCTGCAGACAAACACCCTGATGCTGAGAAATGGCTTAGCCGCGTACCCGCGATGTACACGAATGAGGCTGTGAATGAGTGGCGTGTGCGCACGGCACTTTTTAAAGAAGATTGGCCACAAGCGATTCATTGGATAAACCATTTGCCAGCCGATTTAGCAAAAAAGGAAGAATGGCAGTATTGGCATGGTCGTGCGCTAGAACGGGTGAATCACAGGGAGGCTAGCCAGCAGATTTTTGGAAGATTATCACACCTGCGATCCTATTATGGGCTTTTAGCGAGTCATCAATTATTGAAACCCTATTCCGTTCATCACCAAAAATTATCGGTCTCAAAGGATTTAGTGGTCAGCTTGCATAAACGTACAGCGATCCAAAGGGCCCGTGAGCTTTATTTTCTAAAGCGTCATGACAAAGCGCGTGCACAGTGGCGCCATGAAACACGTCGTATGAGTGATCAAGAAAAACACGCTGCAGCTTTTTTAGCACTACGTTGGGAGCAGCCTAATTGGTCTATTTTAGCGCTGGCCGCGGCGAACCATCAAGACGATTTATCGTTGCGTTTTCCGATTGTGTATGGCGTAAAAATTTTTGAAGAAGCACAACGCAATAGAATTGATCCGGCTTGGATTTTAGCGGTTGCCCGCCAAGAAAGTGCCTTTGTATCGCATGCAAAATCGACAGCAGGTGCGCTGGGTGTGATGCAGCTTATTCCAAGCACCGCACAGATGGTTGCTCAAAAAAGAAATCTGTCTTTTGCGGGAGAATCCACTTTATTAGAACCCCATACCAATATACAATTGGGTAGTGGCTATTTAAAAATGATGCTTGAAAAACACCAGGACAATTCTGTTCTCGCCACGGTCGCTTACAATGCAGGTCCAGGTCGTATTCGTCAATGGCTACCAACCTATGATATGGCAGCCGATCTGTGGATTGAAACAATCCCTTATAAGGAAAGCCGTGACTATGTGAAAAATATTTTAATTTACACGGCTGTTTATCAAGAAATGTTAGGTGGAAAATCGAATATGGCGCGCTATATGCGCTATATTCCGAGTCAAAAAACACTCATGGCTTCTATAAAGGATCTTAAAAAAAATGCACGTGAGTGATAGCCTATCGAAGAAAACACCGCCTAGGGTCGCTCCCCTATTAAAAGAAGGCTTGTTTCAATTTCATGATTTAGAGGAGGCCTATGCTTTAGCTCATTTTTTAGCAGAGGCCTGTCCTAATGCACGATTGGCCCTATTGGGTATTACGGAAATATTGGTGAATGCTTTGGAACATGGTAATTTAGGTATTACCTTTGAAGAAAAATCGGCATTACACTTGGCAGATGAATGGTTAGACGAAATGAATAGACGTTTAAAGTTGCCTGAACACAGAGAGCAATGGGTGCGAGTCCATTTTAAAAGGGCGCAAAGTGAAATAACGTTGGTGGTGACCGATCAAGGCAAAGGCTTTGATTGGAGAAAATATCAGACATTTAATGCTGAAAACAAATTGCGTCAACACGGAAGGGGTATTTTGGTAGCTAAACATTTTTCCTTTAAAGCGCTTCGTTATTCTGAAAAAGGTAATGAAGTAACCTGTGTGATTGATTGCGAAAAAACAGTGTAAATAATCCTATGTTAGAATACGAATATCATCAAGATCCCAAGACAAAGGCAGAGTGGATAGAAACTGAACTGCGTGGCAAAGCATTATTGCTCAGCGGCTTGCTTAATAAGGGTACTGCTTTTAGTCAAGATGAAAGAATGTCTTTAGATTTAATCGGGAAACTGCCCTTTAGTATAGAAACCATCGAAGAACAACTCATAAGAGCCTATGCACAATATGTGCAATATGAAAGCGATTTACAAAAATATGTTTATCTTAATAATTTGCACGATAAAAACGAGATATTATTTTATCGTTTGATTATTGAACATTCGTATGCCCTCAATAATCCCATCTATCCAGAAGATCTAAACCCCGCTTAAGCTGGCCCTGAGTTCTAAAAAAACCAGGAGTATTTATGCAAAATACAACCCCTAGAAAACAGTTAAACCCCGATG
>JAGOUJ010000015.1 GCA_018061325.1 Gammaproteobacteria bacterium | reverse complement strand
GTTTTTCCCTACACGTTTCAGCCTTGGGTGAGGGGAGTACCGAGGCAAAGCTTTTGAATGAGCGATGGCGCTCGAACCCGGATGCTACAGAGGTTTGGATAGAACTGATTGAGGCTTTAGCAGAGGATGGCCAATTAAGGGAAGCAACGGCTTGCTTGGAGGCCCAAGAAGCCAGGTGTTTGACCCTGTTAGGCACTTTAGAAGGACTCAAGCATCCGAATGAACCTCAGCGACAACCGGTCAAGCAACTGTCTGAGGAATATCATAGGCAGGTCGATCCCTTGAAAGATAGGGCTTTTGTAGGTGCTTTAAAAGACCCAGAAAAAGGGGATAGCCTGAAGGTTCGGCTGGATTTATTGAAAGCGATTGAGGGTACAACACGATCCTTATCCATTCAGTATACAGAGCTTCAGCATACGGTAGCACAGAGAAAGCAGATGGAAGGGGAAAGGCGTGTATTAGCTGAGGAACAAGGTGCAGTCGATGGCGTGTTGCCTACCTTGGCATCCCGTTTTGCAGAGGTGCAGCTGATCTTACCCCACAAAAACGGACTTGGCATTATGAGGACTGATGAGCCAATTCAAACACAAAAGGTGCTCTATAATCAATAGCTGAATGCCTTCGCACAGTATTATAGTAGTCCTCGATGTACTCCACGATTAATTTAATAGCTTCTGGTTTCGTTTGAAAACCCGTAACAAACTGTATTAATTCTATTTTTAGCGAGTGATAAAAACTCTCCATAGCTGCATTGTCCCAACATTCACCAGCTCGACGCATGCTGCAAATTAAGCCTTCTTCTTGCAGTAAAGCTTGATAGATATGCGAGCAGTATTGACTGCCTCTATCTGAATGCACTAAAACACCCTTTGGAAATTTTCTGCGCCATAGCGCCATCTCTAAAGCTTCTATGACTAAAGAAGTCGTTAGACGGTCATGCAGGCTCCAACCAATAATGGCCCGTGAATACAGATCCATAACTGTCGCCAAATACAACCAGCCTTCTTGGGTGGCGACATACGTTATGTCGGTAACCCACTTCTGATTCGGTTCGTTCGCACTAAAATCCCTATTAAGCAAATTATCTGCAACAGGCAAAGCATGCTTGGAGTCCGTGGTGGCTTTCCATTTTCTTTTGGCTAAAGCTTTTAAACCCAGTCTTTTCATCCTTCGAGCAACCCTGTTTTTCCCTGCTTTTTTACCCATGGATTCCAGCTCTTTATGGATTCTAGGCGCACCATAGCGACCACGATGTTGGGTATAAATTTGCACAGTCTGGTTGTCAACCACTTGGTTGTCACGTGTTTGTTGGCTGGGTCCTCTTTTTAAAGACTCATAATAGCCACTGCAACTAACCGCTAAAACTTCACACATGCTATCTACCCTAAATACTTCTGAAATCGTCCCTCGAACCCATCTAACATCCCCTGCATATTGACAGCAATTAATAGGATGTTGCAATGACCGTTTGAACTCAAGGCGGCTTTTTTTAAAATAGCTTTTTCTTCTAACAAGGTTGCGATCGTCTTATTTAGTTTTCTGTTTTCATCCATCAGGCATACAACATTTGATTGCAGTTTTTCTAGCGTGGGGTGCGCAGTCCCCTCGCTACGCTTGGGTTGAAAAGACCCCTTCCTAAATTTGGTGACCCAGGTATACAAGGTTGGCTTGGGGATCCCCAGTTCCTTGGCGACCACCTCTAAAGAGGGCGAACGCAGCGCCAGCTGTATGGCGCTATCCTTAAAATCTGCACTATAAGACCTATCTTTCTTCTTACCCATGACCACGACTCCTTCCCATTACAAGTTTGTATTATCTCATAATTTCGAGTCCGGTAACTTGGGGTAAGGTCACCCCTAGCCTCAGGTCGCAAATGAAATAAAGTATATTATAATAGCTATAAATGACAATAATGACTATTATAATATGCACAACTGTCATCTTGCTTGAATTTCCGCTTAAAGTATATTACAATGATCGCTATATTTAATAAAGTACATTATATTGTACGTTATAGGTGTATTATGGAGAACAAAGCAAAGCTTCCAATACCCGTGCAGAAGGCTTTACGCAAGTTGGGTCAGGATATTAGTGCTAGTCGTCGCCGGCGCCGGATCCCAATGGCATTAATGGCTGAACGTGCGGGTATGGTACGTGCAACCTTAACCAAGATTGAGAAGGGTGATCCTTCTGTATCCTTGGGTGGTTACGCTTCGGTACTTTTTGTGTTGGGATTAAACGATCGCTTAAAAGATCTTGTCGATGCTAGTTATGACTTGATTGGACGAGAACTCGAAGAAGAGGCGCTACCCAAACGTATTTATTTATCACGATCCAAAAAAAGTGAGGCTACAAATGAGTAGCCAAGAAATTTTTGTTTCTATAGCGCTTGGTATCGAGAATTACTTAGTGGGTCGCCTATGGTGTCATAACCGAAAAGGGCGTCAGAGCGCTTCATTTGAATATGATAAAGGCTGGCTCAAACACCCGGAGTGCTTCGCGCTTGAACCTGCTTTGGCCCTCACATCAGGGGCCTTTCATACCTTGCCAGTTCAGAGCCTTTTTGGTGCTATAGGAGATTCTGCCCCCGATCGTTGGGGACATGTTTTAATGCGTCGTGCAGAAAATAAACGTGCTAAAGATGCCTCTGAAGTATCACGCACACTGGGAGAAGTGGATTTTTTACTGGGTGTGTATGATGAGGCGCGTCAGGGTGCTTTACGATTCTCACACAGACTAGAGGGCCCATTCCTAAGTGCCAAACCTAAAAAAAGTATTCCTCCATTGGTTGATTTGCCAAAGCTTCTTTCTGCCACAGAACATTTTTTGGATGATGCGGAAAGTGCAGAAGATTTAAGGATACTGCTTGCACCCGGATCATCCTTGGGTGGAGCACGTCCAAAAGCTTCTGTACGCGATCATGAAGGCAATCTTGCCCTCGCAAAATTTCCACACAAAGATGATGATTTTAATATTGTATTATGGGAGGCAGTGGCCTTAGTCCTGGCACAGAAATCCGGTCTTCATATACCTACTTGGCACCTTGCAAATATTTTAGACAAAGGTGTTTTACTCATCCAGCGCTTTGATCGTGTTGGTCAGCAGCGTATTCCATTCCTATCAGCTATGAGCATGCTGGGTGCAAACGATCATGAAATGCATAGTTATTTGGAGATAGTCGATGCGCTTAAGCAGCATGGTGCAAAACCAGATGCTGATATGCGCGAGTTGTGGCGCAGAATGGTGTTTAGTATCATGATTTCAAATACCGACGATCATCTAAGAAACCATGGCTTTCTTTATGAACAACAGAGGGGTTGGAGGCTGGCGCCTGCTTATGATATGAACCCAACACCTATTTCTGTAAAACCACGTATTTTGACAACAGCGATTGATTTATATGATGGTACAGCCTCTTTAGAGCTGGCCTTATCGGTGGCAAGCGATTTTAGGGTTTCTAAAAAAGATGCAGAATCAATCATCAAGGAGGTTGCACAGGGCGTGTCACAATGGCAGTCTGTTGCACAGAGCTTTGGATTAAAAAAGAAAGAGATAGAGCGTATGGCTTCAGCTTTTGAGCATGAAGATGCTATAAAATATAGGAAAATATAAGATTTTTTTGCTATCATAGAAGCAATCGTATAGCTGAACCGGATAGATGGGTTACAGATGGGAAAGCAAAAAATTTATGACCAAGATTCAACAAAACTCAGATCAATTTCCTATTGATCTATCCCTTGTGAACCGATTAATTGCTTCCCAATTCCCAGAGTGGGCACATCTCCCTATCAGGCCAGTGGAACATAGTGGATGTGATAACAGAACCTTCCATCTGGGTGATCACATGACACTCCGTCTCCCCAGTGCTATAGGGGGGATGTTGATACGATGACCAATCTGTGGAATAGGGCCCTTGCCTCTACTTGGCAGGGTTCCCCTTTTTGGGTTCACGGCGATATTCCTATTGGGAATTTGCTGGTGGATAAGGGCAAGCTTTGTGCGGCGATCGATTTTGGACAGCTATGTATTGGTGATCCCGCTTGCGATTTAGCGATTGCCTGGAACCTGTTTAAGGGAGAGAGTCGAGAGGCATTTCGTAATGTCCTTGCACTAGATAGTGCCACTTGGGCACGCGCTCGTGGTTGGACTTTATGGAAGGCTTTATGTGCACCACTGCCTGGTGCAAATCAGCATGTTATTGATGAAGTGCCTGCTGATCATAAGCATTAGGGATAGAAGTGTCTTTGTCGAGCACTATGCTCGTATTTTAGGATTATTGTTAAGTTTTATTTCTATAGTGTACCCAAAAAACAGGACTGCCATTTAAAATATATTCCAGTAGATAAGAGGTCTATTAGGAATACAAAAAGTGAAACACAAATGCTCTTAACTTCTCTATTTTCCAGCGTGCGCGGCCGCCTCTAGCAAAGATCATCTTTCATAAAAATACGATAAAACTTCGATATTCAGATAGTTTTTTAGATTTAGCGCTAAGGGTTCCATTCATTTTGAGTGAGATCGAAAATGCGCTCAATTTTCCTACTCAAGCACAAATTCAGAAAAATGCGGAAGAATTTGGAATACCGCTGCAATTCCCGGATGTGGGTCGTCTACCTGCTGATATTCGTTTGTCAGAGGGTATAAAAACTCAAAAAACGACTGAAAATACTGTTCAAAATGAGGGGGTGCCTGAGTATGAAGATATAATTAAAAGGGATACATCCCTAAAAACCAGTAGTTTTTCTTCGTTACGGTAGACGATCAAGCAACGCTTTGCTTTCGCAACAGACAAGATGCTGAGCCGATGAGACGGAGGCGAGTCTGCAAGCCTCGGGTAGACGCAGTGTTTTTGCAGTGCCACATACCTGTGCCACTCCCGAGGGTGCGAAGGTGATTCGGAAGTCCCTTCGCACATCCTGGAGGCGAAGGGCAAGCCTCCGCCTCATTTTAATGAGAATCATGCAGCTTTTCAGTAAAGCTGATAGAATGACACCTGAATCAATACGTCGGTTTGGATATTAGTGCATGAAAGCGTTGATTATAAAAGACTTAAAAAAAGTGTATGCCTCTGGTTTTGTTGCGCTCAAAGGTATCAACCTTAGCATTGAAGAGGGTTCTTTTTTTGGCTTGCTGGGCCCTAATGGTGCCGGAAAGACCACAACCCTTGGCATTATGACTTCTTTGGTAAAGAAGTCTGGTGGAGATATTCAGGTGTTTGGCCATTCAATCGATAAAGAAGCCAGCCTGGCAAAAACTTTTATGGGACTTGTGCCTCAGGAGTTTAATTTTAGTCTTTTTGATCGGGTCATTGACATTGTTGTAAACCAGGCGGGTTATTATGGTATACCGCGTCGCATGGCGATGCAAAGAGCAGAATATTATTTAATGGAATTGGGGTTGTGGGATAAACGCCATGAGGCTGCACGTGTGCTGTCGGGCGGCATGAAGCGTCGTTTAATGATTGCCAGAGCTTTAATACATCAACCTAAAATACTTGTTTTAGATGAACCAACCGCAGGTGTCGATGTTGAGTTAAGACGTTCCATGTGGGATTTCCTCAGGAAAATAAACCATGAAGGAACAACGATTATTTTAACGACACATTATTTGGAAGAAATAGAATCTTTATGTGATACGGTTGCTATTCTGCATCAGGGAAAAATTATAAAAAACACAAATCTTAAAGATCTTTTATCTCAGTTAACGACTGAAACAATACTTTTTGATCTCGAGAAACCATTGGAAAAAGCGCCTTTTTTACTGGGGCTAAAGGTGGTTTTATTGGATCCTAAAACATTGGAGATTCAATTTGAAAAAACAATCCATTTAAATAGTGTTTTTGAGGCACTTTCTCAGCAGGGCGTTCAGGTTGTGAGTATGCGCAATAAAACAAACCGACTAGAAGCGTTATTTATTCGTTTAGTGAACAATGATAAGGGATAAAGTAAAAAATGAAAATAAACCTTTTTAATAGGGTTGGTCTGTATACGATTGTTCGACGAGAAGTCATTCGTTTTATGCGTATTTGGTCCCAAACCCTATTGCCGCCTGTGGTGAGTGCATGGCTTTATTTTGTTATTTTTGGTCATTTTATGGGGCCGCGTATGGGTGTCATAGATGGTTTTTCTTATATCGAATATATTGTTCCTGGTTTAGTGATGATGTCGATGATTAATGCATCGTATGGAAATGTTGTAGCTTCTTTTTTCCTTGCTAAATTTCAACGAAACATTGAAGAGATGTTGGTCTCATCCTTGGATAATCATAGCATTCTAGCAGGTTTTGTTTTGGGTGGTATGGCACGGGGTGTTTTAGTAGGTTTTCTAGTCATGTTAACTTCGACATTATTTGTGCCCTTTCCTATTAAAAATACCTTTATTTTGTTTTTTGTTTGGGTTTTAACAGCCCTGTTATTTTCGTTGGCGGGTTTTTTGAATGGTGTTTTTGCCAAGAAATTTGATGACATTAATATTGTTCCTAGCTTTATATTAACGCCTTTAATTTATCTGGGGGGTGTTTTTTATTCTGTGAAATACCTCTCTGCTTTTTGGCAACAGATAACCTATTTTAATCCACTTTTTTATATCGTGAATGCCTTTCGTTTTGGGATGCTGGGGTATTCGGAGGTTAATATAGGCATTGTGCTAGGCATGATGATTTTTTTTAGCGTAGGACTGTATAGCTTAAGCTTTTGGTTGCTCGCAAAGGGCGTGGGTATTAAAACTTAGGGAAAGTCATCGGATTGTTATTTAGCCTTTTTACTTATTAAAACAGGGGTTTTAAGGTATCGGCTAAAAGATCCTTTAAGGTCGTTCCTAAATCGTGTTCTGAAAGATAGGCGTAATCTTTTGTAAAATGATTTCGAATCAATTTTTGTACTTGAAGCGGCGCTAACCCATGGATAAGACCATAGAAATGGGGTTCGGCGATTACGACAATTGCCGTATAGGCATTGGATACTCTCCCATGCTCCAATTCTTGACAAAGTTGTTTAACAAAATGTTCTTTTTCTAGTTCTTTAGCACTCGTATGTGGTTCATAAGAACCTTTTTGATTGTGTCCTGGTTGATCAGGACCCAGTTCTGTTTCTTTGAGTTTAGCTTCAGGATGGTATAGCTTTTTGATGAGCTGAAGATCGGGATCCGCTTTAGAAGAGGCATAAAAAAAAGCCCTGCTTGCATTGGCTACGACAATCCATACATTCTTCATGTACTATCCCCTTATTTAAAAAATAGGATATTTTCATCATAGATCAATTCTCTAGTGATGTACAACTATTGATACAAGTGTGCTTTTTGTGCTCGAATAAAAAAAGTAGTACCTAGATCTCATACAGCAGGAGGATAGATGGATCGTTCAAGGCCTTTTCGGATTTTATCCATCGATGGTGGGGGGGTACGGGGGATTATCCCGGCACGTTTTCTACAAGCTTTAGAGGAGATGAGTCAACAGCCTATTCATACGCTGTTTGATTTAATTGTGGGAACCTCTACGGGTGGGTTGATTGCTTTAGGATTAACTTGCCCCCATCAACAACAGCAGGGTCCTAAATATAGTGCTCAGGCGATTGTCGATTTTTATTTAAAAGAATCGGGCAGTATTTTTAAAGGTTCCTTTCTAAGAAGTATGACGACCGGTGTGGGATTGTGGGGCGCAAAGTACGATCGTAAACCCTTCGATGCTATTTTAGAAAATTTTTTTGGTGACACGCGCTTAAGCGAGGCCTTATCGAAGGTGGTATTGCCCACCTACTCGTTAATAGAGAAGACTCCCCATTTATTTTCTTCAACAGAAGCAAAGAATACAAAAATAGATTATTGGATGCACGATATTGCAGGCGCTACCAGTGCTGCCCCGACTTATTTCGATCCAAAGATTTTTCAGGATAGTCAAGGAAAAAAGTGTATTGATATCGATGGTGGTATCTTTGCCAATAATCCAGAAAGTATCGCAGCGATGGAAGCCTATAAGCAACAACCCAACCTTGAGCGAAAAGACATTTTTTTAATCTCGATGGGTACAGGTTCTATTCAATTCAATCGACGATCCGATCAATTGTCGAACGCAGGGGTTATTGGATGGGTGATGAAGGCCAATTTAATCGATCTCATGATGTCAGCCGATAGCGATTGGTACAACGATGAGATCTCTGCCATTTATCCCAATGCTTCCCGTCTGCAGGTATCATTACCTGAAAATTTAGGTGCAATGGACGAGGCAACACCTCAAGCTTTGCAAGGTCTTTTGGATCTAGCGGAAGCATTTGTGCACAGTCACACAACGCAATTACAGAATCTTGTAACCATGTTGCGCCCTGGCGGTGTAAATAAATAGTTGGTCAACTATTTTGGTCGAGATATTTTGAAATTGGTATATACTGGGATGATGTTAATCTTTATCGCAGGAGTGAGCTGATGAAAAGCGTATCAAAACTAGGATGTATTTCTTTGGTGATTTCCATTGTTGGGGCACTTAATTGGGGATTGGTTGGGTTGTTAAACTTTGATCTAGTTGCCTTTTTATTTGGTCATAATGAGCACTTTACAAAGGTCATCTACACCTTGGTAGGGGTATCTGGTATTTATGCTGCCTACAGTCTATTTTGTGGTTGTTCAGCGTGTAAAAGCGCCTAGTCACTTTCTAAAGCCATTCCCTTCTCAGCGGATGAGGAGGGAATGTTTCTATTTGCTGCCTACCGCTGTATGCTTATGCTTTCAATCTTAGTAAAAGTTTGGAGCGACAGTGCTAGTAACTTTATCCAAGGAATTAAGCGATTTCTTTCTACGTAGCCAAGTCTATATGGAACCCTGGCTTATCAGCATGGCAGGACTCTGGCTTTTTAATTTAGTGCATTGGGCCTTAGGGTCCCCCTTGGTTGTGCTGGGTATTAGGCCGAGGCGCATTGGAGGACTGATAGGCATTCTCTTTTGTCCTGTACTACATCAAAATTTTAATCACTTGTTTTTTAATAGCATTCCCTTGTTTGTATTGGGATTGATTTTATTAACACAGAATCTACAGACTTTTATGATTATCACGACCCTGATCCTGGTTTTAGGTGGTTTCTTAGTTTGGCTTTTAGCGAGGCCCGCAAGACACATTGGAGCCAGTGGTTTAATCTCGGGTTATTTTGGTTATATTTTGATTCTAGCCTATTTTAAACCCGATTATACCAGTTTGTTTTTAGCGGGTTTGGTTCTGTATTACTTCGGTAGCATTTTGCTGGGGCTTTTTCCACGTGAAGCAAAGGTATCTTGGGAGAGCCATTTATACGGTTTTATCAGTGGTATTCTGGGTGGCTATTGGATCACACATCCACTGGATCCTATTTTCCAAGGGTTGCCCTGGAAGTAACAAGACGTAGCAAGGTCTCCTCTAAAGGAGGCCTACCTCGAGACCCGTTTCCTTATCTGGACTTACCCGATAGGCTTTGGTACCTGCTTTGGCAGAAACCACGGTCCGTAGGGACCCATCCACAAAATGCGCTGCGGTATAATCTTCTAGAGCAATCCCAGGGATGATTTCCCCCGATTGTACCTTTTGTAGGTAGGTGGGTCTGCGTTCAGGTTCAGAGTCGTAATGGGGGCAGCAACTGCCTTGCAGAAACCCTAAGCCCTTCAGTGTGCCAAGCGGCCATACAGAGTCGGTTACGCATGCTTCAAACCAACAAATAGCACCCGCACTGCTACCACATAATACAATGCCCTTGTCATAGGCTTCTTTTAAGATCTGATCCATGCCCCATTCACGCCATAGCGCCAGCATGCTACGCGTATTGCCACCGCCCACAAAGATAAGATCTTGTTCAAGGACTTGTGTTTTCCAGTGGGGTGTTACGCGGCCAAAGAGGGAAATAGTTGAAGGATGCGTTTCTAAGGCTTTAAAAGTTCGATGAAAAAGGCGTGCATAAGCAGGGGATTCCGCAGAGGCTTGGCCTAAAAAACACACTTTGGGGTTGGTTTTGCCCGTTTGTGCAATCAGATAACGTTCCATTTTGTAATCGTTTTCTAGGGTGCCAAAACCGGCACCGCCAATCGCAATAATCTGAGCCATAAGCTATCTCCTATAACAATCCAAGGTAATACTTAAGGAATCAATTGGTAGCGTGTAGCCTTTCCTTGACCGAGCCGTTCTATACGTTTCAATTCAAGCAGTTTTTTAATGATAGACTCGACCGTACGTTCAGGAAATCCTAAGGCGGCTACAGCTTCTTTGCGACCAAAAGGTTGAGCGTAGGTATTGATCCATTGCCATAAAGCCAATTGTTTTTCAGAAAGTAGATATTCAATCGTATTGCCTTCTATTATTTTAAGCGCTTGGTCACTTTGGGCTTTCACAACCCTCAAGAAAAACAAAACCCACTCTGAAATATCTTCAGACTCCGTTTTCCAGGTGTTTTGTGTTTTGTTAAGAGCTAAGTAATAATCAACCTTATGCGCTTCTATGATTTTCTCGTGCGAGACTATAGAGCTAAAAAAGTATCCCTCTCGTAATAACATAAGATTTGTGAGTAATCGACTGGTTCTGCCATTCCCATCTTGAAAAGGATGGATGGCTAAATATTCAAAAATAAAATTAGCTGTCAAAAGTAGAGGATGTTTTTCTTTTATTTTTAGGGCCCAGTTGTACCATTCTATTAACTCTTGTATTTCTTTTTTAACCAAATAGGGTGGGGTTGGGTCAAAAATAACACCCACAATATTACCACTTGGATCTTTGGCTTCTACGCGATTGGATCCAAATTTATACTGGCCTTTATGGCGACTATCCTTTTCGCTATAAACAAGCATGTCATGGTGTAGGGTAAGAATAGAGGATTCTGTGATTGGAATATCCTGATAGTTCTGAAAGACCGATTCCAAACAGTTTAGATAGCCTGCTATTTCTTGCTCATCACGGGTTCTAAACTTTTTAATATGAAGATTTTTATAGAGGGTCTGCACCTCATTATCTGTTAGGCGATTGCCCTCAATACGGTTAGAAGATCCTGTAGAGGTAATAACGACCGAACGGGTTAAGCGTTCAATGGTTTGAGGTAAGAGGCGATCTTTAATTTGCCAGCTATTCTTCACTCCATCAATACTAGCTAAGATGCCATAGACTTCCTGAATGATACTGGTTTTGAGCTCGAGGCGTTGATGTACACGAAAATTGTGCCAATCCATCGTTTTTCTCACATAGAGCCTATGTGAGATTATGTGAGATCATGTGAGTAAGGTCAAGGAATCAGCCATATAGGCCGGCCAAAAAGAAGGTAGTAAACTATCTATCGCCTTGATGGGTATGGCATAGATTGCTGTAGGGGCCGGGATCACAGCCGGCCCTGTATCTTAAGAAACACCCTCTTCCAGAACCACCTCTGAAGGTTGTTCCTTGCTAAAAGGACTAAACAGACGTGAAACGATAATAACCAGTGCGCTATTGCCTAGTACATTGGTGAGTGTAACGGCAGGATCGAACAAAATATAGAGCGCGGTAATAAGCCCACACATTTCTGCAGAAAATCCAAAATGCGATTCTAACAGGGGTAACATGACCAAAATAGCCCCACCCGGAACACCGGCCACTGCAAATTGCGCAAATATAAAGTAAAAAGCAAATTTACAATAGACAGCGAAAGAAGGCATCGCATACCCGAAGGTAGAAAGAATACACATGGCCATCATAGGAATGGCAATAGCCACCCCTACTTGGTGAATATTAACGGTGCTTGGAATGACCGCTTGGGGAATATGAAAATCTCCGGTATTTTTTTCTGCGGCTTTTAGGGTTACCGGCATGGTGGCTAAGCTCGACATGGTTGAAAAACCCATGAGTGCGACGGGAAACACGTTTTTCAGATAATCTTTAAAACGGGTGAGATTAAACTTTGCCGCGATTAAAAATAAAAAACCTAAGTAAAGAATAAAAGTTAAGGTAATGAGCAGTAGCAATTGGACATAAGAACCGATAATCTGTGCCAGCATGCCGTCGTGTTGCATTTTTAAAACAAAGCCTAAGACAAACAGTGGTAAGACGGGAATAAAGGAGCGTTCTAAAAACAGTGTTACAAAACATCTGGCTTTTTGTGCAAAAAGGTGTGCGCGGGGATTGGGTACAAAGGAGAAAAAAGCACCCAAAATAACGCCCAAGCTTAGCGCCTGTGTATTGGATAAGAGCGTAGGCAGTTCAAACTGCCATAAGGGTTCTAGGGCAGCAGTAGCAGCATTGCTTTGCTCAAGAACGTTCAAGTCGACCAGCTTGAGTGCACCGATACCATAAGCAATCAGTGTAGAGATAAAGTTAGAAGCGCATACAAGGATGAACAGACCTAACATAAACTTCAGTGCCTTGCCGCCCTGAAGGCTTAAGAAGCATGAAAACAGACAACTAAAAATAATAGCAGGCAACACAAAAAGCAGTAGCGTCTTTAAGCTAAGGCTGGTTGCATAGCATAAGGATTTTAGCCACAGTGGCATCCATTGCCCAAAGAGCAGCGAGCCTAGTAGGATAGCCAGCAAGCGTAGTGAGAGACTGTTTTTCAGTTTGATCAAGGTTTGCATTATCTTATTAGAATAATTCTAGGGTGTGCCAGTCTTTTATTCTATAATGTCAGACTGGATTCGTCCAGGAAAAATAAGTAATAGGATCAAATATACAGGATGCGACCTAAAAACTGGGGAACTACACCATGAATCAAACCAATAGCCTGATGATCGCCTCTGATCGTCTACTCAAACCAAGCGGTTTAACCGAACAAGGCTTACAAGGGGTCTTAAGTAGCCTTTTGGGGCGCTCGGTGGATGATGCCGATCTTTATTTTCAGCATACCAGCCATGAATCTTGGGTTTTAGAGGATGGGCGGGTGAAAGATGCTGCCTACAACATGCAACAGGGCGTTGGTATTCGGGTGATCAGTGGCGAAAAAACAGGTTTTGCCTATTCCGAAGATGTGCAGTTACAGGCTTTAGAGCAGGCAGCCAGTGCTGCACGCACGATTGCTTTGGGTGGTGGTCCTGCCAAAGTGGCCCTGCGGTCTCAATCCTTGGCTTCCGTACAGCGACTCTATGGTACCGATAATCCCTTAAAATCGATGGGAGATGCCACAAAGATAGAATTATTACGTACGATCGATGCAGAAGCTAGACGTATGGATCCGCGTATTTCACAGGTGGTGGTTAGTCTTTCGGGTGTTTATGAAACCATTTTAGTCTTATGTAGCGATGGTTCCTTACAAGCAGATATACGGCCTTTGGTGCGTTTAAATGTAAATGTGGTGGCAGAGAGTAATGGCAAAAGAGAGCAAGGTAGTAGTGGGGGTGGTGGACGTCTAGATTACAAGATGTTCATACAAGATAATAAGCTTGGTTTAAGTTATGCGCAGTTAGCCGTGAAACAGGCTTTAACCAATTTGGAGGCTATTCCAGCGCCTGCTGGCATGATGCCCGTCGTGTTAGGTCCTGGTTGGCCCGGCGTTTTGCTACATGAAGCCATTGGGCACGGTTTAGAGGGCGATTTTAACCGTAAGGGCAGTTCTGCATTTGCAGGACGCATGGGTGAACGCGTAGCATCCCATTTATGTACGATTGTGGATGATGGCACTTTAATGGGACGGCGGGGTTCTTTAAATATAGATGATGAAGGCAGCCCTACCCAGTGCACCACACTCATCGAAAAAGGCATCTTAAAGGGCTATTTACAGGATAAGCTCAATGCTCGCTTAATGGGGGTCCGCTCCACGGGTAATGGTCGCCGGGAGTCTTATGCCCATGTCGTGATGCCACGTATGACTAACACCTATATGTTGGCAGGGCATCATCATCCTGAAGAAATCATTGCTTCCGTCGATCGTGGTCTATATGCCGTGCAATTTAGTGGGGGGCAGGTGGATATTACTTCTGGGAAATTTGTGTTCGATGCCAGCGAAGCCTATCTTATCGAAAAAGGCAAAATCACCCGTCCTGTGAATGGCGCGACACTTATTGGATCGGGACCTGATATTTTGCATCAGGTTAGTATGGTGGGCAATAATTTAGAATTAGATACAGGGATTGGTAATTGTGGTAAAGAGGGGCAAACGGTGCCAGTGGGCGTGGGCCAACCAACTCTCAAGATTGAACAGATGACCGTCGGGGGTACCCAATGTTAGAACCATCACAGCATGATCTTAAAAACCTGGTGGCAGATGTTTTGGCACAGACCCAAAAAATGGGTTTGGAGGCAGCCGAATTAAGCCTTGGACAACAATCGGGCCATTCGGTCACATTACGATTGAATGCCGTAGAAACTATCGAATTTAACCAAGATAAACGTCTGGGCATCACTGTCTATCAGGGCAAACATAAAGGATCGGCTTCTACCACCGATCTCAGTCCTCGTGCTGTGCAGGATTGTCTAGAGGCGGCTGCCAGTATTGCTTCACGCATTGAAAGCGATCCTTTTGGTGGTTTAATTGAAAAAGAATATGTGGCCACGCAACAGGTTGATTGTGATCTATACCACCCCTCCGCAATCGCCATCGAACAATCCATCGAGATGGCCAGAATCTGCGAAGAAGCCGCCCGTGCTTTCGATGCGCGCATTATTAATTCTGAAGGATCGACCTTTAATGCGAGCACGCATCATCGGGTTTACGGTAATACCCATGGTTTTATAGGTGCTTATTCCAGTACCTCTTATGGATTATCCATGACCGCATTGGCCAAAGAAAATGATTCGATGGAGCGCGATTATGATTTTACGGTTGCGCGTGATTCGCAGGATCTACTATCAGCTACTGTTGTTGGCCAAGGCTCTGCGCGCAAAGCCTTAGCACGTTTACATGCCCGAAAAATAAAGACGATGGAAGCACCCGTTATTTTTGCACCAGAAGTTGCGAGTAGTTTAGTCGCACATTTGATTGATGCTATTTCGGGTGGCAGTCTTTATCGTAAAACTTCTTTTTTATTGGACGATCTGCATAAACCTATTTTTCCGGATTTTGTACAGATTAAAACACTGCCGCACCAAGCCAAAGGGCTTGGTAGTGCGCCTTTTGATGGGGAAGGGGTTGCAACCCAAGAGCGTTTTTTAGTACAGGATGGCCTTCTAGAAGGCTATGTACTCGGTGGCTATTCTGCAAGACGATTGGGCCTCAAAACAACAGGTAATTGTGGTGGGGTTCAGAATGTGTTGATTACCCAAAGCAAAGCGGCCTTGGATCAAGCAGCGCTATTAAAGGCCATGGGCCGTGGCCTACTTGTCACCGAATTAATGGGCCATGGTATTAATCCCGTCACGGGGGATTATTCACGGGGTGTCTTTGGTTTTTGGGTAGAGAATGGTCAGATCCAATATCCTGTGCACGAGGTGACGATTGCCGGTAATTTAAAGGCCATGTATGCAGGTCTTATCGCCGTGGGATCGGATATCGATCGGCGTAGTAAATTATTGACAGGCTCTTTATGGATCGACCGCATGACGATTGCCGGGGAATGATACAGCATGGACTATCATCGGCGTGATGAGGGTACCACATCACGATGCCGCACTTGTACCTGTGGAATAGTCGACTGTAGTTCTTTGGCCATTTTTTCTACCATATACACCGAGCGATGTTGGCCGCCGGTGCAACCAATCCCAATGGTAATATAGTTGCGATTATCGGCTTTAAAATGCGGGATCCATGTTTTTAGAAAGGTCTCAAGATCGCTGATGAGCTGTTGAGTTTGGGGTTCTTCTTCCAAATAATGGGTAACGGCTTGGTCAAGTCCCGACAAGGATCGCAGTTCAGGTTGCCAATAAGGGTTGGGTAAACAACGCACATCAAAGATAAAATCCGCCTCTGCAGGGATCCCATATTTAAAACCAAAGGATTGCAATAGCACCAAAGGTTCTTGGCTATGACGCTCTGCGATTCTATCGCGTATCACCTGATAAAGGGCTTGCTTTTTAAGCAAGCGGGTATCAACAATCAGATCGGCCAGGTTTGCAATCGGTGTTAAAATGTCCTGCTCTTTACGAATAGCTTCTCGCAAAGAAACCAAAGCATTGCTTAGCGGATGTTTGCGTCGTGTTTCATTAAAACGATTCAGTAAAGTATTTTCATCTGCATCCAGATAAACAATTTCAAGGGCACTTTTGCCTTTTTTAAGTTCATCCACCACGGCATTAAACGTTTCTAGATCTAAGGGGATATTTCTTACATCTAGACTCACCGCCACCAAAGAATGCAAATGTCCCACATGGGTTTCAAGCTGTGGTAAGAAAAAGAAAGGTAAATTATCGATGCAGTAAAACCCTAGATCTTCTAGTACATGCAAAGCAAGGGTTTTTCCGGACCCGGATCGACCGCTAATAATGACTAAACGCATCTAAGACTCCATAACCTTATGTTACGCTCAACCTAACCTTCTCCCGTTACGGGACGCGTGCGGTCGGCTCTGCCGACAAAAGGTGGGCCGAAGGCCCGGATGAGGGTGGCTTTCTATTGACCCTGCATTTTTTCTTTATGTTTTTTGATTTGTTCATCAAGTTTGTCGATAAGCAGATCGATGCTGGCATAAAGATCTTCAGAAGTACAACTGGCAATAATGTCTTTGCCACCGGCCAAATGCATAGTGGCTTTGGCAATTTGTTGAAATTTTTTATCGACGGTTAAAGTGACATGCGTATGATTAATTTGATTAAAATGGCGCTCTAAGCGTGTAAATTTTTCGTTGACATGGTTCTTAAGCCCATCGCTTAATTCCATATGCAGGGCGGTAATTTGAATGGGAATGCTCATCGTTTACTCCTTGTTTTAAAATGAACCCATAATTTTTCTTTCATGCGATCTTGGGATTTTCATAGACTCTCTGTATTTTGTGACCGTTCTGCGTGCAACATGTACATTCAGATCGACCAGAAGTGTTTTAATGTTCTGATCGCTGAAGGGGGTTTGCTCAGGTTCCTGGTCGATTAAACGTTTAATCAAAGCACGGATCGCTGTGCTCGATCGGCTTGCACCCTCTTTGCTTGGCAGAGAGGCCGAGAAAAAATATTTTAATTCGAGTAAGCCTTGAGGGGTATGTATATATTTCTGTGTGGTGATACGCGAGATGGTCGACTCATGTAAACCCACTGCACGTGCGACACATTGCAAACTGAGCGGTTTCATGGCTTCTGAGCCATGTTCAAAAAAATCATGTTGATATTCCACAATATAATTGGCGACTTTGATGAGCGTTTCATAGCGCGTTTTCAGACTCTTTAAAAACCAACGCGCTTCTTTTAAGTGCGTGTTAAAGGTTTTGAGATCAGTGCTGTGTGTTTTTGTGGATTTTAAGAGCGTGAGATAGTCTGCATTGATCCGCAATCGGGGTATAAACTCCCTGTTTAATTCTACCACGCGCTGGCCATTTTTTTTATGTAGTAACAAGTCGGGTACCAGGTATCCAGGGTCTTGACTGCCTATCTGCTGACCCGGTTTGGGGTTTAGGGAGGTTAGCAGTCGGATCACGCATTGCAAAGACGCTGCGTCTAATTCAAGGTACAACATAAGATTGGCAAAGTCCCGTTTGGCTAAAGCCTCCAAATGCTTATCGACAAGGGCTAAAGCTTGGTTCAACCAGGGTGTTCCCGAAGGCAGGGCCTTGAGTTGAATCTTCAAGCACTCAGACAAAGTCCTAGCGCCAATGCCCAGAGGCTCACATTGTTGGATTTGTTCTAACACTTCTGTAATCTCATGTGCATTCACTTGCATGCTAAGGCCTTTTTGGATCGCTTGTAAAGTGGTACAGAGATAGCCTTCTTCTGAGAGGGCATCAATCAGTGCTGTGGCGATCCCCTGTTCTTTGTCAGAGAGAGATAGCAGAGAAAGCTGTTGGCGTACATGTTCTTGTAAGCTCAGTTCAGGGTTTTTTTGAGGGCTATCTAGGTTATAGGTGGGCAGGGGTTTTTTATAATCACTCAGGCAAGGTAGACCCTGTAGATACTCCATCCCCGCCTCTTGTTCTGTGTAGGACTCGGTATGGGGCTCGAAGGCTACCAGGGGGGCGTCGACTTGCTCTAAAAGGAGATTTTTCTCTAAAACGCTCTGCAGCTCTTGTTCCAACTCGACAGACGACAATTGCAGCAAGCGTATAGCCTGTTGCAACTGGGGGCTCATACTTAGCTGTTGGCTGGTTTGTAGACTCAGGGCGTTTCGCATCATTAAACTATAGCGAAGGGGGTTTAATTTGGAAAGTAAACTTGCATATACATGTGTATATTAGCTTAGAAACTGTCGACTAAACTTGACGCTCAGTAAAGTGTCGAATAGACTTGACACAAGTGCCGACCTTCTTATGGGGTGTAAATATGCTTTCAGATCAATCACTAAGGACTATTTTAGGCGAGTGGAGCTTTTGGGATAGTGTGCCACCTGCAGGCTTGAGTCGGCAATTAGAACTCCCACACGCGCTGCATGCTGATCTAGCTCTTATTATTCAAGGGGTTCGGCGCTGTGGTAAATCAACCTTATTGATGCAATTGCCTGCGCACTATGATTTACCTTTAACACAGTGCTATTACTGTAATTTTGAAGATCCACGCTTACTAAACGATCTAGACTATACCTTGTTAAGCCGTATTGTATCGTTGGCCAGACAAACAATACCCTTCGACAAACCCTGCTATTTTTTCTTTGACGAAATTCAGCATGTTCAAGAATGGGAGAAATGGCTGCACACTCAAGTTGAACGCCCTAAAAACAATTATTTTATCCTTACAGGTTCGAATGCGAATCTATTGGGTAATCGATTTGCAGGCTCCTTAACGGGGCGTCATATCACTCTAGAACTTTTTCCATTCTCATTTGCTGAGTATCAATCATTATTTCCACAAAGAACATTAGAACACTATTTGGTGTCTGGCGGATTTCCACGTCCTCTCAGTTTTGAACACCCCTATCAGTTATTGCAGGAATATTTTAACGATATTATTTTACGTGATGTACTTAAACAAGTGCATGCACGCACGCCAGATGCCATTAAACAGGTGGCTAAAATGACTTTTGAAAGTTGCGGTTCCGCACTCAGCTATCGAAAAATTGCAGCGGTTACCGGGTTAACAGTCGACACCGTGAAATCCTACTTGAATGCTTGTGAACAAGCCTATTTATTATTTGCTTGTCCTTATTTCGCTTTTTCAGAAAAAAAGCGATTGGGCAGACAAAAGAAATACTATCCTATTGATCCAGGGCTACGTCATGCTGTTATCAGCACATCAGGCAGTGATTTGGGCAAGAGTCTGGAGTTATTCGTATTTTTACGCTTAAAACAACAATACGATCAGGTTTTCTATTGGCAGGAGCCTCATCAAGGAGAAGTTGATTTTGTCACGCAGAGCGGTCAAACTATTACCCCTTACCAAGTTACTTGGTACAAACCTGAACTGCGGCATGAAAAGGCCTTGGAACATTTTTATCAGGCTTTTCCACAGGCCAGCGAAGCAGTATTTGTGACTGCTGAAAATGCCACAAGCTTTTAAAGTTTAAACTGCTCGCCTAAATAAACCTTCAAGACCTCAGGGTGTGCAAGAATATGCGCTGCATCGCCTTCCGTAATCACCTTGCCATCGTGCACAATGTAAGCACGATCGCAAATGTCTAGGGTATCGCGTACATTGTGATCGGTAATCAATACACCAATACCGCGTTTTGCCAGATCGCGCGTGGTTTGTTTGAGATCCATAATAGAAATGGGATCAACCCCTGCAAAGGGCTCATCCAATAAGATAAATTTAGGTTCTCGTGCCAAGGCTCGTGCAATTTCGACGCGGCGGCGTTCACCACCCGAGAGATGCACACCATCGATATCGCGGATGTGTGAGATCCTAAAATCATACAAGAGTTTTTCTAAAAGCGTTTCTTGTTCGATGGCATCTAGGTCTTCCCGGGTTTCCAAAATGGCTAAGATATTGTCTGCCACACTGAGTTTGCGAAATACCGACGCTTCTTGGGGTAAATAGCCTAGACCTAATCGTGCACGGATATGCACTGGCATGCTTGTGATATCAACACCGTTGAGTTGAATATTTCCACTATCCGTTTGCACTAAACCCAACATCATATAAAAACAAGAGGTTTTACCCGCACCATTGGGCCCCAAAAGCCCCACGATTTCACCACCCTTGATATGCAGAGAAAAGTTATCGACGATTAAACGATTTTTGTAGCGCTTACTAATGGTATGAACGGCTAGGGTATGGTTGGTATTCATGATAATAGTCCTTATGCTAACTCAATAGTTAGAATGATAAGTGGTGTGAACATCTTTGCGCAAAGCTAAAGACTCAGGGTGAAAAGAAGCATCCAGTCCCCAACCACTGATCTGCAATCCGGGTTTTTTAATGATGACAAATGCATCACTGTGCGCTGTGTCGGTTTTAGGTTCGTACTGTAGCATCGAAGTTTCTAAACGAAGGGCAGTGAGCTGTTCAGTGGGTGGGCGTTCTAGTCGTACATGATGTTGCAGGGTAATCAGCGTAATCTTACCCAGGTTTGGTTGCGTGATCAGACCGTGTTCAGCTTGAATTTTCCAAAGTCCCTCTGTTTTGTAAACGGTCAGATGGGGTTTTTCAAGGATCGATTGTTGCTTTTCGGGTCTATACGCCCAGGTATCTGCTTCGAGTGTTTGTTTAAGCGATCCGGTTTCTGTAAAATCGTGCATCACAATACGCTTCATATATTCCTGCGGTCGTTTGTGTGTCTGTTGAATCGGGGATTGATGATCGTTGAAAAAATATAAAACCATGAGGGTGATAAGAGCTAATAGAACACTGAACCAGGGATTAGAGCGTACAGCCGCTTTCATACGGGGCCTTTTTTAGGGCTATTGTGTAAACGTTTACCTAAACGTCCTCCCGGATGAGAATGGGCAAAATCTTCTGCCGTGAAACCACGTGCATCTAAGACAGCCAGCGCAAGGGCATCACCCATGGCCAATAGCGCTGTGGAGCTTGCAGTAGGGGCCAGGCCCAGAGGGCAGGCTTCTTGTTGTATATCGACGATAATATGGATGCTGGCATACTGTGCCAAAGTACTCTGATCCGATCCGGTCAGGGCTGCTATCTGGCTATTTAAGCCTTGAATGCGTGGCAAAATATTCATGAGTTCTTCAGTCTCGCCGGAGTAGGACAGGGCTATCACCAGATCGTTTTTTGTAATCATGCCCAGATCACCATGGGAGGCTTCTGCAGGGTGTATAAAAAAAGCAGGTGTTCCTGTGCTCGCCAGGGTGGAGGCGATTTTTTTGCCAATATGCCCAGACTTACCCATACCCATCACAATCACTCGGCCCTGACAGTCTAAAATGGCTTGGCAGAGATCGACAAAGGATTGATCGATCCTTTTTTTCAGGTTCAGAATAGCCTTGGACTCTATATCAAGTACCGATAGGCCTAAAGCTATTGCTTTTTGTTTATCAACTAACATATTTCCCCCTGGATAATATGATCCTACCATAAAATCTTGCAGGTGCTGTGGTACAATCTCATTCAATACAGGACTATTTTAGAGGGGAAATCGTATGACTGTTTTAGTAGGTAGACAAGCGCCCGATTTTAATGCGGCCGCTATTTTAGGTGATGGCCAGATGGTGGAGTCTTTTCAGCTTTCTGAAGCCCTGAAGGGTCGCTATGGTTTAGTCTTTTTTTATCCCTTGGATTTCACCTTTGTGTGTCCCTCCGAATTGTTAGCTCTGGATAGGCGTATCGATCAATTTAAAGCACGCCAGGTCGAAGTGATTGGGGTATCGATTGATTCCCAATTTACCCATCAGGCGTGGCGCCATACACCGGTGAACGCTGGAGGCATTGGTCCCGTTCGTTATACCTTGGTGGCGGATATTCAACATCGCATTTGTCAGGCTTATGGCGTTGAGCATCCAGAAGCGGGCGTTGCCCTTCGTGCAGCCTTTTTAATCGACAGGGCGGGTATTGTACGCGCACAAGTTGTGAACGATTTACCGATTGGCCGCAACATTGACGAATTATTACGTTTAAGCGATGCACTGCAATACCATGAAGCGCATGGTGAAGTGTGCCCTGCGGGTTGGAAGACAGGTGATAATGCTATGCAGCCTACCACCGCGGGTGTTGCTATTTTTCTAACGGAGTATTTAGAACAACTGTAAAATTAGCTGCCATCGGAGTGAGTCCTTCTCCCGCTGCGCGGGAGGAGGTGGGGCGAAGCAACATCCCCCCGACAAGCGAAGCTGGTCGGCCCCCTTCGAAGGGGGCATTTTACACCTCTTTCACCATTGGGAGAGGAGCTCCTAATGAAAGATTATGGGAGAAGGCGTTGATAGTACCTTCTTGGGTTGCACCTGCTTCTGTACGAGCGTTCACGACAACGCGTCTGGGTGGCTTCAGTCAGGGTCCTTATCAAGGATTCAATTTAGCTTTACATGTGGGGGACGATCCCTTGCAGGTTTTGCAAAACCGTAAGCTTTTAGCCGTTGAAGCCGCATTACCAGCAGAGCCCTTCTGGTTAGATCAGGTGCATGGTCATTGTGTGTTAGATCACCCTGCTGAAGGGTGCTTACCAAGCATTGCACCCAAGGCCGATGCCTCAGTAGCTTTCGAACCCGCACAAGTGTGTGCTGTTTTTACAGCCGATTGTTTGCCGGTATTACTGTGTGATAGTGCAGGCACGTGTGTTGCTGCCGTTCATGCAGGGTGGCGTGGTCTGTGTGCAGGGATAATAGAAGCAGCCGTAGAACGTATAAAGATCGATCCTACCCATTTAATGGCTTGGCTCGGTCCTGCGATTAGCGTGAAACATTATGAAGTGGGTGCGGATGTCTTTGAAGCATTCAAACCGGATGAGCGTGCCCAAGGTTTTGTAAAAACAGGCACAGACAAATGGCATTGCGATCTCTATGTTTTGGCGCGCAAGCGTTTAAAAGACTTAGGGCTTCGTGCGCAGGCTATCAGCGGTGGGGATTATTGTACTTATGCAGACCCACGTTTTTATTCTTATCGGCGTTCAGGGCTCACAGGGCGAATGGTTACACTGATTTGGTTAGAGGCCTCTTGAATACTGGGGATCACCTCCACATATAACGAGTATTCAAGGTGATAGGCTTTCCTTCTCCCGTTACGGGAGAAGGTGGGCCAAAGGCCCGGATGAGGGTTGATCAGGGGCTCCTGCGACCCTCACCCCCCGCTTCGCGGGTCCCCCCTCTCCCGTAACGGGAGAGGGTTCTTGAGAAGGAGATCGATCATGCGTGCAGATAAGTTGACCCATTCTTTTCAGTCTGCTTTAGGCGAGGCACAGTCACTGGCTGTTGGTAAAAATAACCCGGCCATCGAGCCTGTGCATGTGATGAAAGCCTTATTAAACGAGGCAGAGGGTACGGTTTCTGCGTTGCTACAAGCCTTGAACATTGATCTTCAAAAACTGCAGGCAAGTCTCGATCAAAGCATTGATCAACTGGCACAAATTGTAGGCGGATCACATGATCTACAGCTTTCGAATGATCTGATTCGTCTCTTAAACAAAGCCGATAAATTGGCTCAAGAACATCACGATCAGTATATATCTAGCGAATTATTTGTATTGGCGGCAACCCAAGAGGAGGGCAGTTTAGGGACACTGCTTAAAAAAGCGGGTCTTAAAGTACAAGCACTCACACAGGCTATTAGCGATTTACGAGGAGGACAATCGGTGGATAATCCCAATGCAGAAGAACATCGTCAAGCCCTTAAAAAATATACTGTCGATCTGACAGAACGTGCGGGAAGCGCAAAACTCGATCCTGTGATAGGACGAGATGATGAAATTCGCCGCACTATACAGGTTTTACAACGTCGCACCAAAAACAATCCGGTGTTGATTGGTGAGCCGGGTGTGGGAAAGACTGCGATTGTTGAAGGCTTAGCGCAACGGATTGTGAATGGCGAAGTGCCGGATACTTTAAAAAATAAACGCATTTTGTCCTTAGATATGGGTGCTTTAATTGCCGGTGCAAAATTTCGAGGCGATTTCGAAGAGCGTCTCAAAGCTGTATTGCAGGATCTTGCTAAACAAGAAGGTGAAATTATCCTGTTTATTGACGAGCTTCATACAGTTGTAGGTGCGGGCAAAGCAGAGGGTTCGATGGATGCAGGCAATATGTTAAAGCCAGCCTTAGCCCGTGGAGAGCTACATTGTGTGGGTGCTACAACTCTCGATGAATACAAACAGATTGAAAAAGATGCAGCTTTAGAACGTCGATTCCAGCCCGTGATGGTGGATGAACCTTCGGTGGCCGACAGCATTGCCATTTTACGCGGTCTGAAAGAACGCTATGAATTGCATCATGGGGTCGAAATTACCGATCCTGCCATTGTGAGCGCAGCCACCTTATCGCATCGTTATATTAGTTCTAGGCAGTTACCCGATAAAGCGATCGATTTAATCGACGAGGCTGCCAGTTGTATTCGCATGGAAATTGATTCGAAACCGGTTGAAATGGACAAACTAGAGCGTCGTTTAATTCAGTATAAAATCGAGCGAGAGGCTTTAAGTCATGAGTCGGATGAAGCCTCTAAAAAACGTCTGCACGATTTAGAAGCTTTAATTGCAAATCTTGACAAAGATTACCAAAAAATGGAAGAGATTTGGAAAAGAGAAAAAGCATCGCTAACGGGTGTTAAAGGGTTACGTGCAGAATTAGAGCAATGCAAAGTCGACTTAAATGCTGCGCTTAGAATGGGTGATTTTGCAAAAATGTCAGAGTTACAATATGGGCGCATTCCCGATTTAGAAAAACGCTTGAGCGAGGCCTCTCGCGTGGAAAGCACCTTTACTTTATTGCGCAACAAAGTGACTGAGCAGGAAATTGCAGAAGTGGTCGCACGCTGGACGGGTATTCCCGTACGTAAGATGTTAGAAGCTGAACGCGAAAAGCTCATTCATTTGGAAGAACATCTAGAACAGCGTGTGGTGGGACAAAGCAAGGCCTTAGAGGCTGTAGCTTCTGCCGTACGGCGTTCTCGTGCAGGTTTGTCAGACCCCCATCGTCCGGTGGGATCCTTTCTGTTTTTAGGCAGCACAGGGGTTGGAAAGACCGAAGTGTGTCGCGCATTGGCTGCCTTTTTGTTTGATACCGAGCAGGCAATGGTGCGTATTGATATGTCAGAATTTATGGAGAAGCATTCCGTGGCGCGTTTAATTGGTGCGCCCCCAGGCTATGTGGGTTATGAAGAGGGTGGTTATTTAACCGAAGCTGTGCGCCGCAAACCCTATAGTGTTTTGTTATTGGATGAAATTGAAAAAGCGCATCCCGATGTTTTTAATCTATTGCTACAAGTATTGGATGAAGGTCGTTTAACCGATGGGCATGGTCGAACGGTTGATTTTAAAAATACGGTGATTGTGATGACCTCTAATTTGGGATCCTCTCTCATTCAAGAAATGCAGGATAAACCCAAAACAGCCGGTTATGATCAAGTGAAGCAGGCTGTGATGGAGGTCGTATCCCAGCATTTTAGACCCGAGTTTATCAATCGTATTGACGATATCGTGGTCTTTTCCGCACTGAACAAGAAAGCCATTCTTCGTATTGTCCTGATTCAGTTAGAGCATCTAAAAGCGCGACTCAAGGCACAGGATGTGGGGCTTGAAATGTCCGAGGAAGCACTGGAACACCTGGCTGAAATAGGGTACGATCCGGTCTATGGGGCCCGCCCTTTAAAGCGTGCCATACGACAGTTTTTGGAAAATCCCTTGGCAGAGGCCTTATTAAGTGCACAGTGGTTGCCGGGGGATACCCTGCGTGTTGGATTAGACAGTGGTAACTTCCGTTTTGAGAAAATGGTCAGCTAATACTCAAGCACACAGGCAGGATCAGCAGGCCTACGATCCTTGGTTGTTACTCTCGGTACTGTTGCTTCTAGGGATAGGCTTGGTCATGGTGAGCTCGGCTTCTTTGTCTTATGCAGAGGATCTAGGGCTCTCTACCTGGTATTTTGCCAGTCGTCATGCACTATATGTTTTGTTTGCCCTGCTAGTGTTTGCGAGTGCCACCTACATACCTTTATCCTTCTGGCGTCTTGCGGCGCTGCCCTTGTTATTAGGCAATGTGCTGTTATTAACCCTTCTGTTGTTGCCAGGGGTGAGTCGGCCGGTGAATGGCAGCCTACGTTGGTTATTTATAGGGCCTATTTCTATTCAAGTGTCCGAAATCACCAAACTGAGTTTTATCCTGTATACAGCACACATACTGGTCGTAGAACATATCAAGCGACAGGGACCTCTGCGCGCTTTTCTAAAACCCCTGATGCTTTTAGCCCTAGTCTGTGGGCTCTTACTACTGGAGCCTGATTTTGGTGCAGCCTTTGTGATGG